>JAIWNQ010000155.1 GCA_020216745.1 Candidatus Hydrogenedens sp. | reverse complement strand
ATTAAACAAACGTATTGATGAAGTTTTAGAAATAGTGGGCATGAAACATGCACGACGTCGAATGCTAAAAGGGTATTCTAAAGGAATGCGTCAACGGATAGGTTTGGCTCAAGCCCTCATTAGCGACCCACAAATATTAATATTAGACGAACCAACCACAGGGTTGGACCCTATTGCTCGGAAAGAAATAAGGGATATTCTTTCTCGTTTGAGAGATGCAGGTAAAACATTGTTTATTTCGAGTCATGAATTATTAGAGGTCGAGATGATTACAAATCGGGTGGGTATTTTATACAACGGAATTCTACGGGTTTCAGGGACATTAGATGAATTGTTAATTTCAAAAGAACGTATCCTTGAATTTGCTAATGCAACCGATGAAAGGATTCAAGAAATTAAAGATAGGGGAGGGGATGTAGTAGATAACCTTGAAGATAGAATATATTTGAAGGTTAAAGATGACCAGGAACTCTACAATACAATAGAATTGGGAAAAACAGTAGGACTTCAATTAGTAAGTATAACGCCAAGAAGAGAAACCCTTGAAGAACTATTTGTTCGTGTTGTTAACACTGCAAAATTAGAACGGAGCAAAAACAATGAACATGTTGATTGATTTTATAAAAGGTCCATGGTTTATCGCCATTTACACATGGAGAGAAGGTCTCCGACGCAAAACGTTAGTAGGTTTTTTAATTTTAAGTTTGTTGGTTATTTTTGGTGCTACATTTATGACATCATTTATTAATCAAGCAACCGTAGGTGATGTAACTACGGATATGGACCTAAAATTAATTAAAGATATATGTGTAACAACAATATCTATTTTTGGAATATTGATAACTATCTTCATTTCTGCTTCTGTTGTCCCCTCAGAGATTGAGAATCGAGTTATCTATACCATTCTCTCAAAACCTGTACGTCGGTTTCAGTATCTTTTTGGGAAATTCTTAGGTGCCCAATTAATTATTATTATGAATCTCTGCTTAATGGGTGGCCTCTTCTTCGTTGCTCTTTATATTAAGCAAAGGATACTTCCGACATTGTTATTATGGTCTGTTTTCCTAACCTATTTTGAGTTTCTTATTGTATCCGCTCTAACATTCGCAATAGCATGTGCAGCAAGTTCATCAGTTTTACCAACAATTGCTGGACTCTTTATTTATATAACAGGTAGCCTTACAGAATATCTAAAAGATGTATACAATCGTTCAGGTCAAACAGGAGAATGGTTTGACTCACTTATTGGATACATTGCTTACCTGCTGTGGAATATTCTCCCTGACTTACAAAGATTTAGCCTTAAAACACAAATTATTAATTCACAACCTAACGACCCACCTACAGATGTATTAATTCCTCAATTGGTGTTGTATGGATTAATCTACGCTGTAAGTGGATATATTCTGGCATACTGGATTTTCAGAAAACGTGAAGTATAATGTAGAAAATAACTATGAATGATAAACTCATAAATATTGTTTTATTAATTTTATTTATAACCTTTATTGTATTAGGCTCAATTCAAGGTAATAGAGTTGAGTACTTGAGAGAGTGTGAAGCCTTTTATCGTTGGGTTCTTGCGGTAGGCACACAGCAGAGACTTTTCCAGAGTTCCGAGGAGGAGAGCAAATCGAGCAAATATGTGGATATGCAATTATTTGAGAATGTATCCGAGAAAGCATTACCCATCCTCTCTAAGAACGAGACTATAAAAAGCACTATAGATGCTTCTCTCTCAGCAAAAGAAAACTTTGCAAATATCATTGGAAACATTGAAAATGATGCCCTCATTTGGCAGGTAGTATCAACAAAGGAATTTGGAGAGTTACGTAATGAATTTTTGAAAAGTCTGCGTGATGGTAAAATTCAATTTAACAGAGAAATTGGGTACGCAGAGGCTCAAGCAAGTGGAGTAAACATATTCAATTTGTTTTTCGGTTTCCGAAAGATTGCAGCAAGCCTTATCTGGTTAGAAGTGGACAGATATTGGCATCAAGGATTGTTATATAGAATGGTGCCTTTGATGAGAACCTGTGTTGCATTAGACCCCAATTTTGTTGAAGCCTATCTTATTGGTGCGTGGCATCTTGCATATAATGCAACTGCTAAACTTACCGATACGCCCCAACAATTGAAAAAATGGAGCCCAAAATATAAAGCATGTGTTGGTGAAAAAGAGACCTTTTATTATTTGGCAATTGATTTCTTAAAAAATGGAATACGACATAATCCCAGGGATTATAAGTTGTATTTCGACCTCGGCTTTGCTATTTATAAAAATAAGATGAATGATTATCCGAATGCAGTTCGTTATCTAACGGAGGCTGTTCGTGTTCCCCACGAACGATGGGTCAGAAGGCAGTTATACATCTGCCAAGAGTTGAATGGGCAATATGAAGATGCTTTAAGAGGCTGGGAGGATTATAAACAGAGATTTCCAGATAATCCCGTTGCTGGACGCTTTATTCTCAGGAATCAAGGGAAAATTTATGAACAAAAGGCACAGGAAATAATAAAAGAAGCGGAAGCAATAAACAACCCGAGTGAAAAGCAAGCAAAATTAGAAGAGGCAAAAAGTTACAAAGATAAAGCAAAGGAAATTTGGAATAAGTTAGTTAATGAAGAAGATGACCCTTATGGGATGTATCGACTTCTTCTAATGGATGCAATGGACTTATATAATGAAGGAAGATATCTTGAATCTATTGCTGTTCTTGATAAAGCACGGTGGGAAAGTCCAAGTAATTTTGATGAAGCATCGGACTTGATAATAAGCATAAAACAGGAAGCAAAGTTACCGCTAACCGTTTCTGAAAAGAAGGCAGTTCTTCGTAAAGCAGAAGGTGACCGTTGTCAGGGTATGCCAGAACAAATCCCAAATGAGGGATAAAAACAAATTTATGACCAGTATGAAATATGAAAATATAAGGCGTAATTTAGAAATAATAAGAGAAAAGATAGAAAAAGCAAAGTCAAAACGTAAAACAAATAAAAATGAAATTACTATTGTCGCAGTAACAAAGACAGCAGATATAGATGACATCCAAACAGTATATGAAATGGGGATACAACATTTTGGAGAAAATAGGGTAGAACTCCTTTCAGAAAAAGCCAAACAACTTTCTAATGAAATTCAATGGCATATGATAGGCACTATTCAGAGAAGAAAAATACCAAGTATATTAGATTGTTGTAAATATATTGATTCTGTAGACCGAATTGAAGTAGCTGAAACATTACATAAAAAGGCGATGGAAAGAGGCATTACTGAAGTTCCTATCTTAATACAGCTAAACATTTCGGGTGAAGATACAAAACACGGTTTTCGGGTATCAGATTTTGAGGATATATTTGATAAAATAAGTTCATATCATACATTAATCATACGAGGTTTGATGACCATAGCCCCATTGAACGCAGATGAAAAGACATTACGTAACATTTTCAGTAAGTTAAAGGATATAGGAGATAAATACAAATTAGAAACTCTCTCTATGGGTATGAGTGATGATTATGAGATAGCCATAGAAGAAGGTGCTACAGAAATTCGTTTAGGTAGAGCCATATTTGGATAGATAAAAAACAGTTTTATAGGAAATGAAAAATGATAAATGAACTGGAACAAGTTAAAGCAACAGCACTACAAAAAATAAAAACAGCAGATTCAACAGAAGCACTCGAACAAATACGAGTCGAATTTCTTGGGAAAAAAGGGAAAATAACAGAAGTATTAAAGCAATTGGGCAGTATTCCCCCCGAAGAGCGACCTAAAATAGGGAGTGTTGCTAATGAGGTAAAAAAGATAATTACTGAGGCTATTGAAAATCAACATAATGTATTGTTAGAAAAAGAGTTACAACGAAAAATTGAACAAGAACAGATAGACATTACCCTACCTGGTAGAACAATTGGTAGGGGACACATGCATGTTATCAATCAGGTAATGAATGAAATTGTTGGTATATTTGTGCAGATGGGGTTCCAAGTTGCCAGTGGCCCAGAAGTTGAAACAGAGTATTACAATTTTGAAAGTTTAAATACCCCAGAAGACCATCCTGCCCGTGATGTTCATGATACATTCTACGTTAAGAAAGGTGTTGTGTTAAGGACACATACATCTCCTGTACAAATGCGAGTAATGGAAAAGACGAAGCCACCAGTTGCGGTAGTTGTTCCTGGAAGGGTGTATCGGGTAGACAACGATGCGAGTCATAGCCCAATGTTCAATCAAATGGAAGGGCTTTTAGTGGATGAGGACATTACATTTGCAGATTTAAAAGGTTCTCTTATGTATTTTGTACGTAAGTTCTTTGGTGAGGACACAGCGGTAAGATTTAGACCACATTATTTCCCATTTACCGAGCCTTCCGCAGAAATGGATATATCCTGCACTGTTTGTAAAGGTAAAGGATGCAGGGTTTGCAAAAATAGTGGTTGGCTTGAAATCTTGGGTTGTGGAATGGTGCATCCAAAAGTTTTTGAATATGCAGGCTATGATAATGAGAAATATCAGGGGTATGCATTTGGTTTCGGAATAGATAGAATGGCAATGTTGAAATATGCCATTCCTTCGATAAATTTATTGTTTGATAATAACCTGAAAGTTTTGGAGCAATTTTAGTATGAAAGTCTCATTAAAATGGTTAAAAGAATATTGTGATTTCCCTGTTAGTCCCAAAGAATTAGCGGAGCAAATGACCATGCTCGGTTTGGAGATTGAGAGTATTGAGGAACCAGGCAAAGAAATTGAAAATGTATTTGTTGGTAAGATTCTTGATATACAACCTCATCCACAAGCAGATAAGTTAGTTGTCTGTAAAACCGACATAGGAAAAGGAGAACCATTGCAAATTATCTGTGGTGCTAAAAATATGAAGGTAGGGGATAAAGTCCCTACCGCCATAGATGGTGCGGTCTTGCCAGGAGGCTTTAAGATTACACGACGGAAAATGAGAGGGGTTGAATCTTTTGGAATGATGTGTTCAGGAGCAGAACTTAAAATAGAGGAGGATTCGGAAGGACTTCTTATTTTAGATAGTACTGCTCCTATTGGCGAGGATATTAAAAAAGTTTTGGGGTTAGATGATGTCATTTTTGAAATAGAAGTAACCCCAAATAGGGGAGACTGGGCAAGTTATTTAGGTTTGGCTCGGGAATTATCAGCCTATTACAAAATTCCCGTAAATCGACCAAAGTTAAATATAAGAGAAACGGATATTGATGTAAAAACTGTTTCAAGTGTAACAATTGAATGTCCCGATATTTGCCCGAGATATGCAGGAAGAGTTATCAGAAATGTAAAGATAGCACCTTCTCCAGATTGGTTAGTTCGAAAACTGACAAGTGCAGGACAAAGACCTATTAATAATGTAGTAGACATAACAAACTTTGTATTATTGGAAACGGGACATCCCCTACATGCTTTTGACTTAAACAAACTTAGTGAAAGACGAATAGTTGTTAGACTTGCAAAAGATAATGAATCCATACGGACTTTGGATGGAGAGTTAAGGCAATTAAATTCCTCTCAAATGGTTATTGCAGACGCTCATAATCCACAAGCATTAGCAGGAATAATGGGAGGTGCAGACAGTGAAGTGGATGATAATACAGTCGATGTATTTTTAGAAAGTGCCTATTTTGACCCTGTGTCCATAAGAAAAACTGCTCGTGCTCATAATCTTCTTACAGAAGCGGCACAACATTTTCAACGAGGTGCAGACCCAGAAATGGTAATTTGGGCTATTGATAGAGCTTCAGAACTTATACAAGATTTGGCAGGTGGTGAAATATTAAAAGGTATATTAGACGAATACCCAAAGAAGATAGTAAAAAAATCAGTTGGACTTCGATATATAAAAACCCAAAAAAGGTTAGGTGTTGATATAGATAAGGAATATCAGAAGACAACACTAATTGATCTGGGTTTTGAAAAAATAAGTGAAACTAATGAAAAAATCGAACTTAAAGTCCCAACATGGCGACATGATGTTTCCTGTGAAGAAGACCTTATTGAGGAAATAGCAAGATTTTATGGGTATGACAAAATTCCAAGCACATTACCTAAGATACGGCAATCAGATGCAGTATTTGATATTACTTTTAAAAAAATACATGAAATAAGGACACTTTTAGTTCATAAAGGTTTAACGGAATGCTTTTCTTGGACATTTTCAAACCCTGAACTCATGATTCAGTTAAAATTTCCTGACTATTATTTAAATATGATAGAACTACAAAATCCATTATCTAGAAATTTATCAACTCTTAGAACCTCTATTATTCCTAATTTACTACTAACTGCTCAGAAAAATCATTTAGAAGAGAGTTTATCAGTTTTTGAGATAGGTCCCGTATTCTTACCACATGAAAATGAACTATTACCCAAAGAGCCACAAATGTTATCTATTTTATTATCTGGAATGGCTCAACCCCGTCTATGGTGTTTTCATAACCGCAAATTATATGATTTTTATGATTTAAAGGGTATTTGTGACGATATTTTTAATGAATTGTGTTTAACATATCGTATTGAAAGAACAGATTTTCCTATTTTTCATCCAGGACAAGCATTGAAATATATTATTCAGAATGAAGATGTAGGGCATTTAGGTAAAATCAACCCTAAAATTGCTCACGAACTTGAAATAAATGAGAATACATATATTGCAGAATTTTGTTTAGATAAATTATTTATGGTTCCATCCAAAAGAAAGATATATAAACCAGTGTCAGAGTTTCCGTCAACATCTCGTGATTTGGCAATTTTAGTTGACCGTTCTTTATCTTCTTCAGAAATAATCAATACTGTTAAATCGGTAGGGGAGGGGATATTAAGAAAAGTAGAAATTTTTGATGTCTATATGGGAGAACAGGTACCGCAAGGCAAAAAGAGTATTGCATTAGGTTTTACCTTTTGTAGTGATGAACGAACACTAACTGACAATGAAATTGACCAATTAATGCAGACAATAATACAACGGTTAGAAAGTAAATTAAATGCTCAAATTCGTTAATTTTTTATGTCCTTAGAAGATTCTATAAATAATTTTTACAATAATTTTTCTGACCTTGCATCTCTAATTGATTTACTTTTACGTGATTATGAAGATTTACAATCAAAATATGTCGATTTGATGAAAAACCTATGGTCTGCTAAAAGTGAAATAAATGTACTTAAAACGAATTTTGACCAACTTTCTCAAAAAAATGAAGAATTAGAGTTAATTTTTGACCATTGTAAAGATATTATATTAAAATTGAATAATATAGACAGAATCTTAAAGACTTTAGAGATGGAGTTTAAAGACTAATATGAAAGAAGATTTAATAAAAGTAAAGATATATAACAATGATGTGGAAATTCCAGTTTATAAAAATATAGAAAAAACAAATGAGCTTATTAAAACTATTGAAAATAGAATGGAGGAGTTAAAAACGTATTATAAATTAACAAGAACTCAAATGTTTGCTTTAAGAATTGCCTATGAATATTTGGTAGAATTAGAAAAACAAAAAGAGAAAATAAAAAGTTATGAAAAACAAATTGAAAATATTATGAACGAAATGACAGATAAAACATCGGAGATTATAGACAAAATTAAAGAGAGGATGGGAAAGGACCAAGATTAAAGAGAAAAAGAATGATAAAATGTTAATTTTTATGGTATAAATAATGTCTGATAATATATATTATGTTCCAATTATAGCAAATTAAATAAAACATGACATTCTTTATAAATTCCTATTTATGTCAATATAATATATAAATAATAATATTATATTATTATTATAAACTACTTGATAACAATTACTTACAAATATTATAATGTTTGTTATGGTTTATTTTTTATATTTTTGGATTATAAAAAATCATGCTCAATTTAAATACGTTTTGTACTTAATCGACATTGTCTGTTTTCAGGAATAAGAATTTTCTATTTTTCTTTCAGTTTATGAACTAAATGAAGTAGGAAATCGCGATTATCCATGGTTAAATAGTGGAAGGTCCCCCCCATTCTTGAGAAGGATTTATTGAATCTGAGATAGTATTCGGGTCTGTCCATAGGTGGTTCACCTTGAGACCAATCCCATTTTGATTCTTGTAAATCTACAACAACAATGAAATGATTTGTTATTGGTTTACCTTTTTGAATAGAAACATTTTGAGACATAGAAAGGGATTTTTCAAATACCATTGGTGACATAACCGCTGAACCAATACTTAAATAGACCCCATTTTCTAAATTAGATACGGAATGAGCAAAAGTAAGAAAATCTCTTTGAGATGCTCTACCAATAGCAGAGCAGGTATTCATAGGGTGAGTATATATAATATCATGACCAATCATAGGATGGGCAGTAAAAGGTATATTTAACCGATAAGCACATGCCTGTAAGCCGTATTTTTTATATTGATGAGGTATTTTCATGAAACCTGATTGGATTGAGAACTCGTTTATTTTTGATAAGAGGTCTGATGCGGAAGCACAAATATCAGGATTTCTATCAATATTATTTAAAATTATTGCTTTTAATTCTTCTTTTGATGGAATATATAATCCTTCGTTTTCAACAAATGCACCTACAGACTCACCATAACCTTTACCTTCGTATGCACCAACAACAATAGATAGGTTCAATAAAAAACCAGTTTCCTGCCAGATACCGAACTCTCCCCTACTAACATTTGTTCTAACGTCTTCACTACTATGCCCTTGATAGCTAAATTCCCAATCATGGATGATACCTGCACCGTTTGTTGCGATGTGAGTAACCCAGTTATGTTCTAATAGCCACATAATTACTGGTGATAGTCCATTTTTTATGGTATGGGCTCCGAAAACAAGCATTCTTGATTTTTTTTCTTCCTTCGCTTTAATTAATCGGTCAATGGTTTGATTAATTATTTTTGATGACAATTCATTTAATGGTGTTTTGGGGTCGCTATCGGGATAAACAGCGTCTTTTTCAATAAAAACTTTATCCTTTCTTTCTTTAAGTGGCTTGAAATGAATCTTAAACCTATCAAATTGTGGATATGGCATACTAAATACCTCTTCTTACTTTTCATTGATTTTATATAAAGGATAATATTTCAAAAAAGAGAGAGTTGGCACTAAAGTAGGGGCACTATTATTAGATTTTTCATTATCGATTATTAACGGTTTTGTACCATAACTCTTTAATACTTCAAAACATAAATCGATATTATCTGTAAGAATATAGTCAACACCTGCTTCTGCAAGTTTTCGGATGTTTGGCTCATCTTGGGCACTAAAAAAGTTAACCTTGATGTTGTTATTATGTGCTTTTTCCACATCTTCTTTTAATCCATCAAACCCCTGAACTATATTGATTTGCACATAATTTACTTTTAGTTTAATTGCTCTTTCAATGAAATCACTGCGTTTCTCGTTCGGTTTTGGTATTAAACATGTTTTTATGTCTTCTACTTTATTACGTGCGGAATGCACTTGTTCTTCATTATTACATGCTATAAAGCAATGCCCTAAATGCCCCATTTGTTTTAATGTTATTGCAACTACTTCTGTCACAAAATCATCGCCATATACGTGAACATTACAAAGAGTTCCATAAGGTATTTCGTTTACTGCTTCTGCCATAGAAGGTATTTTCGTGCCTGCGAAAGAGGGATTGAATTTAATTCCTGCATCTAACTTATAGATTTCTTCACTTGTAAGTTCAGAGACTTTACCACTCCCATTCGTAGTTCTGTCTACTGTTGCATCGTGCATTAGAACTAAATGCCCATCTTTTGTCATTCTTACATCAAACTCAATCATGTGTGCCCCTTTTTTTATTGCTGATTTAAAGGCTGGGATTGTATTTTCTGGGGCATTTTTAACGTCTCCCCTATGTGCACATACATAAGTTTCGCTGAAGGAAATATGAAACAGTACAAGGTTACATAAGATAATAGCAACAAAACTAAGACTTATTTTGTTTTGCATAGATGCTAATAATTTTAGGGACA
>JAIWNQ010000154.1 GCA_020216745.1 Candidatus Hydrogenedens sp. | reverse complement strand
TTTTCTATTGCCTCATTGAATTTTTCTATATTTTTACCGCCTGCCTGGGCGAAATCTTTTCTACCGCCACCTTTACCTCCTACAATTTGGGCTAATTGATTTACTATTTCTGACGAACTAAATCTATTCGTTAAATCTTTTGTTACACCGACACAAAACGTGGCTTTATCTTCATATTTTATTCCTATAACTACAATGCCTGATTTGATTTTATCTTTTAAGTGGTCTACAAGGGAACGTGCCTGGTCTATATCTTCATTCTCCATCTGTAAGGTGATGTAATTTATGCCATCGATAGTGCGAAGATTTTTCAATATATCTCTCCCCTCACCTAACAGAGCTTGACGCTTCCATTTCTCTAATTCTTTTGTTATTTTTTTATTTTCATCAATGATTTGAAAAACTCTATCATATAGTAGCTCAGGAGTGGTATTTAATGATTCTGCCAACTCTTTTATTGTTCGTTCTGTTTTTTGTATCCATTGTATAAAAGGCTCACCACATATAGCCTCTATTCTCCTAACCCCTGCGGAGACGGATGATTCTGATATGATTTTAAATCCTCCAATAACACCTGTCTTTGGGACATGGCATCCTCCACAAAATTCGGTACTAATTTCGTTAATTTTGACAACACGTACAATGTCTCCATATTTCTCTCCGAATAGTGCCATAGCCCCCAATTTTTTAGCTTCTTCTATAGGAAGGTATAAAATTTCAACGTCATAATCTGCCCGTATTTTTTCATTGACCCATTTTTCAATATCTAAAAGTCGTTCATAACCTACTGCTTCAAAATGGGTAAAATCAAAACGTAACCGTTCTTCAGATACTAAAGAACCACATTGATGGACATGTTCTCCTAAAATATCCCTCAAACTTGCCTGAAGGAGATGTGTGGCGGTGTGATGGTTTTGTATGGTAAGCCGTCTTTTTATGTTTATAATTGCATTCACTTCCTGTCCAACTTTTAAATTACCATTTATAACTTTTCCATAGTGTACAAATAATTTATCTAACACTTTTTTTGTATCGGTTATGTCAATCAATGTTTTCCCGTCCAACCCTGTCAAAGAGCCCGTATCACCTACCTGTCCTCCACTTTCTGCATAGAATGGGGTTTTGTTGAGAATAATGTATGCTTCCTCCCCTTCTTGTATTTCATCTACAATTTTGTTTTCCTTAATTATGGCTACAATAGTACTAACGTTTGTATGTTGTTGATAACCTATAAATTCTGTTTCGCCGTATTGGGTTAAAATTTGATGATAAATAGGAGAAATTTCTTGTTGACCACTTCCTACCCATGTTTTGCGGGTTAATTCGCGTTGTTTCTCTTTAGCGTCTATATAACCTTTTTCATCTAATTCAAAACCTTGTTCTTCTGCCATATCTTTAACAATATCAAGTGGAAAACCGTATGTATCGTGAAGTTTAAAAAGAATGTCTCCAGCTATTTGCTTTTCTCCTTTGCTATTCATGTCTTCGAACAGCTCTCTTAATAAATCCATTCCCCTTGCAAGAGTACTTCCAAATCGTTCTTCTTCGAGGTGAATGATTTTCTCAATTTGCGTTTGGGTTTCAATTAGCTCAGGATAGTATTTTCCCATATTTTCTACTACAACTTTTGAAATCTGGAATAAGAACGGTTTTGTCAGTCCAATCTCTCTGCCGAAGCGTGCAGCTCGTCTCAATATTCTTCTCCATACGTAACCTCTCCCCTCATTTGCAGGTAGAATTCCGTCAGCAGTCATAAAGGACAATGCTCTAATGTGGTCTGCAATAACCCGAAAAGGAACGGGGTTGCCTTTATATGTAGAATCTGCAATTTGTTGTGTTGCCTCGATAATTGGGAAAAGTACGTCGGTATCGAAAACTGTAGGTTTATTTTGAAGCAGTAGACACATTCGCTCCAGTCCCATACCTGTATCAATTCCTCTATTCTTTAATGGTAACCTTGTTCCATCGGGTTGCTGGTCATATTGAGGAAAAACCAAATTCCAAAACTCAAGGAACCGCTCATGTGGGTCATTTTCTGGGGTCGCATTAGGGTCAACTTCTTCGCCCTTATCAAAAAGAAGTTCAGAACAAGGACCACATGCCCCTGAATCACCAGCAGGTCCCCAAAAATTATCTTTTGCTCCCATTCTTACGATTCTTTTTTCTGGAACGCCAATCTCTTTATTCCAGATATTAAATGCCTCGTCATCCTCTACATATACAGATACCCAGATTTGTTCGGGTTTTATCTTCATGATTTGTGTTGAATATTCCCATGCCCAATGGATTGCTTCACGCTTAAAATAATCACCAAAAGAAAAGTTGCCAAGCATTTCAAAAAAGGTTAAGTGACGAGAAGTTTTCCCCACTTCTTCTAAATCATTTGCTTTTCCACCCGCTCTTAAGCATTTTTGAACGGTGGAGGCTCTACGATATGGAACAGGTACTTCCCCAGTGTAATAAGGCTTGAATTGAACCATTCCAGCACTTGTAAAGAGCAACGTTGGGTCATTTTTAGGAATGAGTGAGTCACTTTTTTCAATAACATGTCCTCTATCTCTGAAAAAATCTAAAAAACTTTTTCGTATTTCATAACTTTTCACTGCATTGTCTCCATGATTAAGGGGATTGGATTAAAAAAATATATATAATTTTATCAAAAATTCATAATGTTTTACATTATGAATAAAAAAAATAAGGAAGAAGAAAGAAAACTTTCTCCTTCCTTTAATTTTTGATTGTATGTATGTTAGTTTATCACCCTGATTATTTTTGATACTGCTGTAAGAACAAGGAAGATAAAAATGGTAAACAATAAGTAATTGTTCTTAATAGATAATTGTTGGTCGGTTACGTTAACCTTGATTTTGAAGATTTTCTTCTCACTGTTGTAGGAACAGATGTAAGTTCCACTATCTTCGACTTGGGCATTGTATATTAATAGATGCCGACAGTGAATACCGTATACTCGTGGATTTGTGTCCAGACTCTCCCCTTCTTTAGTCCATGTAAATGTCGTATTTGGTGGTAGATTTTCACCAAAAATGTCAAGGCATATATCTTCCCCTGTACGGTAGAACGATTTTCTCTTGGGAATACAGTCAGGACATTCCTCCTGTTCGTTTCTGAGTACTAAATATCCATTGTTGTTGACAATTGTTAGGATTGTATCTGAGAATGAATTGTAGAATGCAGAGTAATAGCCCTGATTATTTGCAGGATCCCAAATCTTAATTATCTCCCCTGTTGTAGGATTTACCTCCTGAATCCCTCCAGGTAGCATGAAACCTGCTGAACCACCTATTATTAAATATCCATCATTTGTTACACCCGATACACCACCTGTGAAATACATTCCTGTATTTCCAATTAATGTTCCGTCTGTTTCCCAGTCAAGTGTGTAATTACCTTCATAAGCGTTGACAATGTTCTGTATGTTGAATTTTCTTAATTCGCGGGTATTAGCATCCATAATATAGACCCAGTCGTTATCGATGGCAAGAGTTGCAGAATATGCATACGGTGGCTTATCAATAACCATTTCTTTATTAGGATGTTGTGGTTTGGAGACTATCAATTTTGTGTCAACAACATTTTTAGTAAACACGGATAAAACATGTATTTCACTTCCTGAAAAGTCTAGTTTTGTTATATCAAGTAGGAGCAAATCCTCTGTAAGGAAAATACCATAATAGTGGCTAATATTGCCGACAATTGAACTTGGTGTGAAATCCTGTGGATTGTCTAAATCAAGTAAGTAGAGATTACCTAAATACCCTTGTCCTAAAATTGCCTTTTTCCCATCTGGTGAGATGGCTATAAAACCTGGGTCTCCAATATAACCTGAGGTGATTAAACTGAAATTGTCATTTGCAGGTGTCGTTTGCTTAAAGATTTCATTGCCATTCCAAATTAGGAATGTTCCATCAGTTAGTGGGGCTGATGTTACAAAATAAGAGCCAGAAGCGGGTTGAGGTAAATTTTCAAGGGGTATGATTCTTTCTGAAACCCCGTCCAGCGTAAATACAAACATATAAAAAGAAATAAATACCACTACATAACGCTTAATACGCATAAACTTTACTCCTTCTGTTAAATTGTTTTTGTTATGTTTCATTTAAGGTGGGAAAAGTAGGCAGGTTGGCTTTCACAGAAGGAGAATGCCATTCCCGCAACAACCTTTCCGCGAGTTGTTACAGTAAATTATTCCTGCTAATGTAGGTCTTCTGGCTTCCGGCTCTGTCTACTTGTCACGCCTTCCCGCAAATGCAGTGGCTTTTTGTGACTTTCGTCCCCGGTTACAGCAGCGCGTCTGCGACGGATTTTCACCGCACTTCCCTTAACATTAGCCAGACTCACTTTGACCTTTTTCACCTCCTTCCTAAATGTTGACGTTGGGAGTAATTCTATTCCATGAAATGATTCCTTTGCAAATAATAGTTCGTGTGTTGTAATTCCATGGGTTATTTTTCTATTTTAATGAGTTGTTCTTCTTTTATCCCTGATGTTATTTCCCATGCGGAAATATAATACCATCCATTGGGTTGATTTAATGGGATTGGTATGTAGGTCTCCCCTATTCCTTTCTGGTCTGTTTGAATAAGAGAACTATATACTGTTTTACCTTTATGAATATTTGTTTTAAGTTCAATAAATATCCAGTGTTTTAAGTAGTTTGCTTCTTTTGTCTTAGCATTTACTTGTAATTTTATGGGGATTCTATTTCCAGTTTTAATTATTTTTGGGAAAAGAACATTTATATTTTCAATTTTATATGGATTGCTAACTAAAAGAAGGGGTTCTTTCATATTGGAATTTATTTTTATCTTTTTGGTTTTTTCTTCCTTTAGAACATCAAATATCTCCATATCTTTTATTAACTCTTGCTTCATGGAAGATTCTTCGGACAAGACAATTGGAGTTATGTTAGGTAACCACGCAATTACTCTGTAATTGTCGAAAGAGAAAAACTTACCATCAAACCATTTATTATCAGGTAGGAACCTACTTTTTATTCCCTTTTCCTGAATAGTTTCGGTGATAAGGGCAATAATCTTTTCAATTTTTTCTTTTGGCTCTTCTTTTATATCTTTTGCGAGGCTTTCACCTAATAAGACGAAGTCATTGTTTATAATTTCCTTACATTTATCGTTGTTGTTATCCTTAGAAACTGGAATTATATCTGCAATAAGAGTTCCTTTTTTTGCAAATTCTGATAATACTATTATGTCAGAGTCCGTTAAGTTAAGAAAGCATGGTAGGATTAAAACCTTTACATTTTTCGAGGACAATAAGGAGTCTTTTGTAACTACAATTGGATTAAAGCCTGCCCCGTTTAAGATTCGTATAAAATTTGTTGCTGATTTCTTGTAATCAAATTCTGGTGCATAATTTGTAAAAAATAAGTTTTCAGTTGAGTAATATATTCCTATCTCATCCTCAATATCAGGACTGAGTTGAAGTATGAAGTCTCCTAATCCTTGTTTTGTTTTTATAACAGCGTTATATAAACTGGCTAATTTATAATTAATTTCTCCTTTTTCATTTAATAACTTTATTGGTGATGAATTATGAATAGTCTCAAATGTAGAGATAAACCATACGCCATTAGCCTGGTTTAATAATGAATTCCAGTAATCCCATGTTAATTTTTCAGGTGCTTGACTTGGGTCGGAAAAATCAATGGTTGTCCAGAAGTTTTTTCTATGTTCTCTTTGTGAAGAGATAAATGTAAACAGGAAAGGGTCGGGATTAAATGCAAGCCAATCCATAGAGTACATAGTGGTATACAAATCAATTCCTCTTATAGATTCTTTACCTGGGAATATGCGGAAACCAATAGGGACATTCGGGAAAAGTAGTTTTAATCGATTCTTTAATTCATTTTCATAATTCAAAAAACTTTCAGACATAAATTTTTGGTAGTTGGTCAGGATAATAGATGGGTATTCTTGATTCAGTATATATTCTCTAATTTCATCGTGATTTTTTCCTGTAATGGAACTTATTCTTTCTGTATTATTGGCAATGTTTTCAGATAGATTTAGGTATTTATCAATACATTTATCGCAAAAACAAACCGCTTCTTCTGATTGGACTAAACAATTATTCAGACCTAATGAAAAGGCTTTGGGTGTAGGAATTAGGACTGATTCTGATATGTGAGTTATTTCCGATTTAGACTTTTCTAAATAGGTTTCATCATTTATACATGGTTCACGTTGGTTTTTAGAGCCTGCTTTTATGGTAGATTCCTCTGCTACCTGAACGATAAATGGTTGTGTTAAATATTTTGAGTATGGCTCCTTAAATTGATTCCATGGAAGGTATACTCCACAATTTAGATTGTATTCAAATATTTTCCCGTAGAGACTCTGGTTATACTCGTTAATTTTTTCTATTGCAATGAAATTTTTCCATTCTTTTGGGAGCAACTTTTTTTGAACAGGTAGATAAATATATTTATTTGAGAAAAAAGAAGAATAACTATTTCCTAATGAACTTACTTTAAAAGGTAGTCCCCAAACGGATAATTTAATATAATTGCATTTTACATCTGCGAAGCGTATCGGTATAACAATTTCTTTTTCTTCCCCTGTAATATATTGAACCTGTTCAGATATTAAAGTACCTTCGGTGATTAATGGGTTCATTCCATTTTCAATCGCTTGGACAACGATGCTTCCTTCCCTATTCTCTAAAAAGTGAGTAGACATTTTAACCTTTAAGTTTACACTATCGTTTGGATATACAACTTTTTTATCGGCTTCTATACTTACGATTTCAGGCCAGGAAGTAAATTTAAACTTTTTTGTAAAAAAATTAATAACCGTTGTTTTATTCATTAACCATGCATCAATAAAAAATGTTCCGTCTCCAATAGGTATCTCTATTTGGGTGAATGTGTGTCCCTTCTTTTTCATGATGTACTTGAAGTCGTATTGTTGAAAGTAGTAATTATCATTTTCTCTGCGAATTTGGATTTTTACGTGGTCAAATTTACCTTTTTCTGCTTTGTTTATTTCGATATAGAATGGGTATGTTCCAGGTCCTAATAGTGATTGATTCGTATTACGGATGAGCATCATAGATAGGTCAGGAGGAATTTCTTCTTCAATTGGTCCTGCTGGCTTAGCATCTGAGATGCTTAATATTTCTGTTTTTTGTTCAATCTTACAAGTCCAGAGTAATAAAGAAATAAGTCCTGCCCATGCGTTTTCGAGGTGATTTGGTTTGTCTATTACGGCTTTATCAGGCAAGAGAACATGGTTATTTACATTCATTATATAGTTATCTAAACAGGTAATTCGTCCTTTTTCATAATTAACGCATTTTATGGACATCATTTTTGCAATATTAGTCAGTTCTTCATCCTGCCCTGAAAATAACTGAGTCCATTTTGCAACAGGGTCCATATTAGTATCTAACATATCTAATAGGTTAAATATTGGATGTGGAGTAGATGAAATACCTGTTAATGGTATGAAGAGAAAGGATTTTCCTTCCGCAACTTTTTGAATAATAATTTCATAAATATTTTTAGGCAATATGTTTAAATCAATTCCACTGATGATTAACAAATCCCATTTTTTTTCTAATTCACGTTGAATCTTATTACTCAAAGATTCATTCCTCTCATCTTCAAGGCACCATTGACCCCAAAGAGGGTCACAGCCAAGGTGTAAAGCGTCTTCTGTCGCAATGAGATTTATGCTACAATCTAATCGTTTCTCAAGTTCCATAAAGTCAAGAAAAGCATATCGAGGTGCAATTGCAAGTATTTTTATTGTTTTCTTTAACGGCTTTGCCCATAAAACTGGTATTGATGTAGTGGGGATATCTAATTTTATTGGTTCTTTTTTATCCCTTTTAAAAAGGTCTATTCCTAATGCAGAAAGGGTAAAGATATGGAAGACAAATACAAAGGCAAAAATTAGTTTAATTTTATATCGGTAATTACTCATAACTTTGACATTAGAACTTATAAATAGGTTATATTAATCTAATATATAATAGTATTTCGAGTAATTAAAATTACACTTTACAAATGAAGGAGAAATTGTTATGCAAATACTAAAGCAGATATTGATAATTCTTGGAGTTTCCTTTCTTTTGTTTGGTTTTGGATGTGCTAAGAAAGCACCGTCAGTAATGGAAAAATTTTTTATGATTGCTCATAATGGTGAACCACAATGTGTTATTGTAATTCCCGAAAATTGTATTCCATCCGTAAAATATGCAAGTGAAGAGTTGCAACGATTTATTAAAGAGATGAGTGGTGCTGAACTTCCCATTATAACTGATGCGGAGCCTATGAAAGGAAAGGAGATTATACTTGGAAAAAATAAACGATTAAATGATTTGAATATTAATGTCAGTTGGGATGATTTAGGTGAGGAAGGATACAACATTATTGTGATGGAGGATAAAATTATCATTGCTGGTGGTGAACCTCGTGGGACATTATATGGTGTTTATGGTTTACTTGAAGACCATCTTGGTTGTCGTTGGTTTGCTACAAATGTAAGTCGAATCCCGAAGATGCAAACGATAGCTTTACCCTTGTTAAATGAGATTTATATACCACCTTTAGAATATCGTGAGCCATTCACGATGGACGGATTTATTGATGGGGATTGGTGTGCACGAAATCGTGCTAACGGGAATACATGTCGGCTTGAAGAAAAACATGGAGGGAAAATTACTTATTATGGGTTTGTGCATACGTTTGATTCACTTCTACCCCCCGATAAATACTTCGATTCGCATCCTGAATATTATTCTATGGTAGAAGGGAAACGAGTTAAAGAGCGGACACAGCTTTGTTGCACAAATGAGGAAGTCATTCGTTTAGTTACAGAAGAAGTTAAAAGATGGATGAGAGAACATCCAGAAGCCAAAGTTTTTTCGGTTTCTCAAAACGACTGGTATAACTTTTGCCAGTGCGATAAATGTTCAGCAATGGCAAATGCAGAAGAATCACAAATGGGACCTTTGTTATATCTCGTAAACAGTGTTGCACGTGCTGTCCGTGATGAGTTCCCTGATAAAATTATAGACACATTAGCATATCAGTGGTCGAGAAAGCCTCCTAAAAATATGCGTCCAGAACCAAATGTTGTAATCCGTTTGTGCAGTATCGAATGTTGTTTTGCTCACCCTCTTGATAGTTGTGTGTCAAAACAAAATCGCGATTTTGTAAAGGATGTAGAAGGTTGGTCCAAAATTTGTAATCGCCTATGGGTGTGGGATTATGTAACATCTTTCAGTCATTATCTTGTCCCATTCCCAAACCTTGAAGTTCGAGGACCTAATATCCGATTTTTTGTAAACCATAATGTTACAGGTATTTTTGAGCAGGATACATATACAACTTTGCATGGTGAATTTAATGAATTGAGTGCATACTTAAATGCAAAACTTTTATGGGACCCTTCCTATGATGAAAAGGTAGCTATTAGTGAATTTGTGGATGCCTTTTATGAAGATGCTTCACCGTATATTATGGAATACCTCCAATTGATACATAAACCAATACATAATCGTGGAACACATATGAATATCTGGGTCGGTCCCAATGGAAAACATTTAAGTAATGAGTTATTACAACAAGCAGAAGTATTATTTGACAAGGCAGAAAAAGCTGTCAGCGAGAAACCCGAAGTCCTTGAGCGAGTAAAGGTAGCACGATTAAGCGTTGACTATGCGATTATGGAACGTGCACGGAAACGGGATATGGATTTTAAGACTAAAAATTCAGACCCAACAATGATATCCCGAGCAAAAAGATTTTTTGAAGTTGCAGAGAGGAATAATGTTACAAAATACAGAGAGTCTGATGGTGAGATATCATCTTATAAAAAAATAGTTGAAGAATGGTTAGGGACATCACTTTAATTTAGTGGTTTAATATAGACACAATCAAAAATTAGTTTTTCCTTATTGTAAAGTTTTTCTTTACAATGGGTTTTTGAGTTTGTATTTTTTCTGATATTTTTCT
>JAIWNQ010000153.1 GCA_020216745.1 Candidatus Hydrogenedens sp. | reverse complement strand
CCGTTTTTTATTGGTGTTCTCTGAAGGTATAGATTCGTCAGTTTGAGCAGTATTTTTATCTTGGGTTTTATCCATTTCTTTTTGTATATCATTTGCTTCTATTGGAGGGATGTCCATCGCTTTCGGAAGTATTTCTTGAGATTGGAATTGCTTTGATGAAGGTATTATTACTTTTCTTTGTTGAGTTATTTTGGGAATCTCACCAGGTAGTCCTGGAGAAAATATCCCTTTATTTATGGATAAAGGTGTGTCTACAGAATCTAAGTTATTTACTTCTTTATTTGTAGTCAAATCACTATAGAATTCTTCTGCTCCAAGTATCGCTATTGTTTGTTTACCATTAAATATCCCTTCTAAGAAACCCGCTTCGGCATTAACATTTTGATTTTCAATTTTTTTCCATTCATTTGTTAGTGTGAGTGCATAAAGAGATAAGTTGTTAAGATTTTCAGGGCTACAAATGTCATTAGGGATAAAGAGCCTTATCAAAAATTGGACATTTGCTTCTTTGGGTAAATACTCTGGAGTTATAAATACTGAAAATGGAACATAGTTTTCAGGTAAAGGTGCCGGGGGCTCTAATTTTGACTGTATGGTTATTGAAACTTTGGAACTGCTTACGCATCGAATTTCTCCAACTGCACCCTTTGGGATAAACACCAACTTTCTTCCTAATCCAACTTCAGCAAAACGATATATATCTTCAGGGTAAAATCGTGTCTTTTTCATTTGCCGTTGATTAAATAGGTTCCACTGGTCTTGATAATGAGGTGATTCTATAGACTCGGAATTCCCAAACGGCATTATTGAATATGATTCAATGACAGTCCCAAGTTTTATAACAGATGCAAAACCAATACCATATTCAACTTTGCCCCATCGTTCATTTTCTGGTGGGAGTTCAGAAAGTAAAAAAGTAGCCCCCATAGTTTCACTTCCAGCCACAGGGTATTCATTTGCACCTTTTTGAATCCTGTGGATGTCCCCCCAATTTATGTTAAGTGTATCTCTATTATTCCTTAAATAACGGACAGCATCTGCTAATGCCTCTAAACAATTTTCCTCTATTTCTTTTCTTTTGTTCATAAGTGATAAGTAGGGTTCTATTTCAATGCTTGGAACAATTCCAGGTTGTCTTGCAAAAAAGTAATTCCAAAGATAAAAGAGGACAGGTGCAGAAGAATCTGTATTTATTCGATAATCCCAACCACTCAATATTTCTACAGCAGATGGTAAATCAGGGTGATATGAATTCAGCCTTTGTTGATTTGATTTACCGATGTCTATAATTCTGGGAAGGGTCTCAATAGCAAGAGAAGATAAAGTATCCAAAATTAAGGATTGGAATTCTCTTAATGAGCGTTTATCTGTTCGTAGGACACTTTTAACTCTTCTACTTATAACATTTTCTGTGTCATGAATTAACTTATTCAGAGAGTCATTGGATGGCAATTTAATATCATCGGTTACGGATGTTGGTGGTCCTCCACAAACTTGTAAATAACCCGAAGTAGGATTTTGGAAAGAAGGGAGAACATCTGGAGGAATTAAGTATCTCCAGCCGTATTGATAATAACGTGAAGAGATGGGGACAGTCCAATTTAAGTTTTGTATTTCTACAACATCCTTTTCAGGGAGTCCAGGTGGAATTTCACGTGTTCCCGATTTTGCAGAGTAAAAGTAGAACAAATTGTTCGAGCTATCAGCATATAGAATGTGGAACATAGGAATCTGATGGAGATAAATGGCTTGTTTAAACTTTTCTAATGAGTTAGCCCTTCCCATTTCCCATAATTGGAAAAACATACCTATATCCTCATACCCTCCTATTTTCCATGAAAAAAACTCATTGCCACTCCCCAATAATAAAGGTCCTTTTTGACCTATTTGTACAGGCACAAATCTTTGATCCATACCATTGGGTGTTTTAACATAATACTCCTCGCTTCTGGACATATATTCCAATAATAAAAGAGCCTCTTTATTTTGCTGATTGCCTTGTAAATAGACTGATTTAGGATTTTGTAATACATTACCATGAATAGATTCGATGAAGACATCTGAAATATCTGGTACATTTGGAGTTATAGCCCATGCATGTTTCAATGTATGTCCTTGTAAAAGGATTGGTAAGCCATATATTGTGCATCCATAAACGTTATATTCCCCACATATAAGATGTGCCTCATACCATCGGAAAGGACCTGGATAAAATTGGTGACTGCTGAAGGCAAATAAAGGAGTATCTTCACGGCTTTTTTCTCTTGAAACTGTAAATGCAAAACCTGACTTCATGGCTGGGGGACGTTTCTGAAATGATGGCATATCCAAAGGTGCCATAGAAATTATAAAAGCATGCCATAATGCAAATATATCCTGAGGTTGGACGCCGTCAATCCAATCTGGAAGTTTGTCTCGATTCTCTAAAATCCATGTATTAACTCCTTCTGCAAATCCTTCACAAATATCCCTTGTTAACGAGTCACAATTTGAATATGCGAGGGAGCCAAAGCGTCGATGACCTACCTGAATAGAGAATCGGTCAGATAATTCCTCGCTCTCTCCTAAAACTTCCGAAAGTTTTCCGTTTGCTAATCGATATGACAATAGCATGCTTTCCCAATGGTCTTGAGCCTGCGTGTATCCAAAACCGAAGGCAAGGACACGTGGATTTTCAGCAAAAATATGCGGAATTCCCCAATCATCTCTATATATTTCAAGATGTTCCCAATACGTTTCAATCCAATCTTGTCCTGACATATTGGAAACAACACAGAAAGAAATTATGAGTAAAATATTTGTTATTGTTTTTGTATTCATTTATGTTTTAAGTTCATCGATTTTTAATTCCTCTTATTATAACGAATAAAAGAAATAAAAAAATTAGGGGCTCGATGTTATAAGATGTTTGGCGTTTACTCTTGAGGAAGGAGTGGAGAGAGGAGACAGTTGATTCGCCGTTTTAACATCGAGCCCACTTTATATAAGGATCGTTGTATCATCAAGCGGGAGGCATGAATGATAGCAAGATTTTTGGCTGCAGGTATTTCTGGGGAAGGAGTGATGTGAGGCAGAAATCTGACATTTCTTTTTGCTCCACCATGCCTCCCGACTGGGTGGGCTAATTCAAGTACATTATTTATTATACTTTTGCTTATTTTCATATTAACTCTTTGCATAAATTTTATTAAATGGCATTGATATTGATTCATCTATATCATCTGAAATGATTTCAATATGAAGTATGTTAACCTGTTTTATGGATACCTCATTTGGAATGGGTATATTAATTTCTCCATTGTAGTTATTTATCATATCATTAGTTAATTTGTAGCGAAATAGTGGTTTCAGTTCATCGTCTGAAGCATAAATTGTATAGTTTGAGTTTTCTGCAATTTTATTTTTATCCCATACCAATACAAGAGTAGTTACCTCTTTGTGTTGGATAGGAACAACAAAGATTTGAGAAGCAGGCTTTGATATTTCAATGGGTTGTGTTGGTGCCAATATTGCTGATGCGTTATCAAATGCTTGGGTTCTCGGTTTTATTTGTTCTGCCCAAGCCATTATTTTTTGGGAATCACAGGTTTTAACTTTTGTATTAATGGTTTGGTTTTTAAGTTCTATCTGTTGATTCTCTTTTAGAACTGCAAACTGATTTCCAGTTTCTACAGTAACTTCACCTCTGGATACCGTAGTTATAACCCTATTAAAATCTGCTTCTACTTGAAATTGTGTCCCAAATACCGTTATAAACCCTTGCGATGTGTTAACTCTGAATGTCTTTTTATCTTTACCAATATCAAACCATACTAATCCTTTTTCAAGATTAATAGTCCTTTCATCTAAAATTCGGATTCTCGTGTTGTTTGATAATTTTACAATTGAATTCCCTTTTAACAATATGTAAACTTTAGAATTATCTTGGGTTTCTATGTAATTGCCTTCCGAAAAAGCAATCGGTACTTCTTCTTTCATTTTGTTATTAACACTATTGTTAATTATAAAACTTGTCCCCGTTATATTTAGTGCCACCCCTATCTTTTTCTGGTTAGAATATTCTTTCGCTGGCCAGCTTACAAATATAAAAATGCCTAATATAGTCATGGCAGCTATTGCAAAATACGGAAATAGATTTGAAAAAGAATAGGGGGTTTCTTCTTGATGTTTGATACGCATTGTCATTTGATGAATTTCGTTATAACCTGTCTCTACTTCAGGTAATTTTTTCATAATAGATTCATCTAAGGAATTCGTTAATTTATAAGGGGCTAATGTTTCATAAATAATGGCATTGGTTTTGCGAAATTTCTCAAACTTATCTTTGCATTGACTACAATTGGATAAATGCTCTTCAACTATTAGTTCTTTAGCTCTACTCAGTTCACCGTCCAAGTATGCTTGCATCTCAGACTCTATTTGAGAACATCTTGCCATTGATTCATTTCTCCGCCATAATTTTCCATTATATTCTGAAGTTGTTTTACTGCTCTTTGAAGGATTCCTTTTATTTCTCCAGGAGATTCTCCTGTAAAACGACCAATCTCTTCATAACTCATTCCCTCTAAAAACTTTAGAACAACAGGGAGTCTATATCTCTCGGGAAGCTGTTCGACAGCATTCTTAAATTCGTCGATAGTTATTGAAGAACTTTTAGTATCTTTATGCTCGATAGGCACAATCTTTTCATTTTCTATCTCAACCATAGGAATTTCTTTAGTCTTCTGAAGATACCTTATTGATGTTCTTGT
Source organism: Candidatus Hydrogenedens sp. (assembly GCA_020216745.1). GTDB lineage: Bacteria > Hydrogenedentota > Hydrogenedentia > Hydrogenedentales > Hydrogenedentaceae > Hydrogenedens. The sequence continues at coordinate 5,249 of JAIWNQ010000153.1, read as the reverse complement.
CGCTATCTCTTTCAACCAACTGCCAAACTTTGTATAGTCTCTAAGATAAGGTAAGTTTTTGAAAGCATTTATAAAGGTTTCCTGTGTTATTTCTTTTGCAGTATCACTGTCTTTGGTGTAATAAAATGCTGTTGCATATACTGCTTGTTGATAAATCATAATAAGTTCCCGAAAAGCCTCGGTATTCCCTTTCAGGCATTCATGAATAATATTTATTTCTTTATTATTTATATCCATAATTCTGATAATAAGAGGTCTATTTTGTAGATAACGGAACGGAATGTTCCATTATGGCACATAATAATCTAAGAACGTGCCATAGTCTATAGTTACCTTATCACTTGAGACTGATGGAATTAACACACATTCTCCTCTCTCCATTTGTAGAGTCTCCTTCTCTTCAGTTTCCACACTTAGTTTTGTAGTATCCAAACTAAAAATAATATGGAATGAATAATTATTGTTCCATATTTTAGTTTCACTTTTTATTTCCCAATATTTTGCGGAAAAATAAGGAGTAGAACATAGAAATTTTTCTCTTCCGAAGCTATGTTTTAAGTCAATTTTTGGTACCGCAATGGATGTTTGACATGTTTCAATTGAATAAAAAGCTTTTTCGAGGTGCAGTTCTCTTGGTTTTCCTTCTAAATCAAGGCGGTTCCAATCATATAATCGATAGGTAAGGTTACTATTTTGTTGTATCTCAGCCAGGATAATACCTGGTCCTATAGCGTGGATGGTTCCAGCAGGGATTAGATAATGGTCACCCTGTTTTACATATATTTTTCTCAATAACCTATCCACATCTCCCCCATGTTGGATTTCTTTTAATAAATGCTCTTTTTTTACATTTTTTCTAAGTCCTAAATATATGAAACTATTTGGTTTTGCTTCCATGATATACCACATTTCTGTCTTTCCGCAATCATATTCATTTAATTCTTTGGCTTTTTGGTCAGAAGGGTGAACTTGAACTGAAAGTATTTCATTGGCATTAATAATTTTTAATAATAAAGGAAACCGAGAGGGATACCCTTCACCTTTTCTATTTCCAAACAAATATTGAGGATATGTTGTAACTAATTCATGGATTGTTTTTCCTATAAAACGCCCTTTGATAACCTTACTTTGAAATTCATTCCTATCTGAAATAAGCCAGATTTCACCTATTTTTTCATTTGGAGGAACAGGCCTATTAAATATGTTAGGCAAATTGTAATTCCCCCAAGGTCGTGGAAAATAAGCCTCATTAAATTTTATATATGTTATTAACTCTGATTTATTTCTTTCTCTGATCATTTTTATGTCTTTATATAGAAAGAATTTGAATATATTTTTCAATTAATTCAGGTCCAAACAATAGGAAAATAAACCCACCTAACGAGAGATAGGGTCCAAAAGGAATATAGTGAGCCTTTAATGAAATTTGTATCTCCTCGTCAGGGAGTTCTTCATCAATTTTTATTTTGCCTTTTTGTTTTTGCCAAACCCATAGTGACACTATATCTACAAAAAGTGCTAATAATAGGAATGCCGTTATGAGATATACGAGACCTGTTATTACTTCATATGGTATTTCGGTAGATGTATATGAGTTTAGAAATAGGAGTGTGCGGATTTCTAAGTAGATTGCTGAAACACCTAGGACAATAGCTGAAACTGGGTCAACAGGGTAGAAATCAGAGACATTATCTTGGTTATCATCTTTAATGTCTGAAGTCTCTTCTTTTGAAAATAGTCTATAGTAAGCAATAATAAAAAAGCCTATCACGCTTCCTATTAATGACCCAATCATAAGGCTACCTAAAACACCTCGCCAGCCTAAGAAAGCACCTAACATACTCAATAATTTTACATCTCCAAAACCCATCCCTGGTTTTTTTAATATTAGTATCACAATGAGGTCTAAAAGGCAAATAAGTAATGCCCCTAAAGCAATTCCATCTAACGCATCCATCGGATGTTGGATTCTTAACCCTTGTTCAGGGAAAAACATACCTAAAAGTGATACACCTACACCAATTAAAATTCCAGATAATGTTATTTCGTCTGGAATAGTCCATGTTTTTAAATCCTGAACTATAACTACAACTAGTCCTGCAGTAAATAATGAATACACAATTGTAGATAGTGTAAATCTAAATTTTAAGAAGATAATAATAAAAAGGATACCCGTAACTAATTCAACAAGTGGATATTGTAAACTTATTTTTGTATGACAGTGACGACATCTACCTCTTAAAAATAGCCAACTTAAAACAGGGATATTATCATACCAATCTATTTTATGTTGACATTGAGGGCAATGGGATGCAGGATGGATAATAGATTCACCTCTCGGAAATCGGTATATACAAACATTACAAAAACTACCAAAAACCGCACCAAACATCCCTGATATGATGCAAAATAAAAGATTAAACATATCCATCTTACGTGATAACCTTATTTATACATTTTTCAAAATTTACTTATATGGTATAAAATATACAAGAATATGAATAAACAAAGTGTTAAAAACGATTTGAATTAATCAATTATAAATGAAACAGAAATTGTGTTTCTCTTTCTTAATTAAGGATAAACCTGTGATGAACTTTTTTTATAGGATTTTTTACACAACCTTACTATTAGTTGTGATGCTGACAGTTTGTAGTTATTGTGAAAATAATTTACTATCCACCACAGAACAAATCCCAAAAGATATTCAAAACACTATTATCACAGTCGTTGAAAAATTACAACCTGCTTTGGTTCGAATTCATGTAGTAGAAAAATATTATTCGGAAGGTAGAGAATTAAAGCAAGAAAAATTTGGTAGTGGAATTGTAATAAGTGAAGATGGATATGTTGTGACGAATCACCACGTTGCTGGAAAGGCATTTATTGCGGACTGTACATTTTCTAATTTGAAAAATTATCCAATGAAACTCATCGGCACCGATGCTTTAACTGATATATCTGTATTAAAAATAGTTACTAATGAGCCAAATCAATTCTCTTATGCATCTTTTGGGGATTCGGAACAGGTAAAAGTTGGTGACTATGTCTTGGCTATGGGCTCCCCTATGGCTTTAAGCCCATCAGTAACTGCTGGTATTGTAAGTAATAAACAGATGATACTACCTTATAAATTAGATAGCTTTGAATTCTTTTCTGAAGAAAATGAAAATGTTGGGAGTTTAGTCTGTTGGCTTGGACACAATGCAGAAATTAGTCCAGGTAGTTCTGGAGGTCCTTTGATTAATCTACGAGGGGAAATTATCGGAATTAATGAAATTAAATACGCTTTAGGTGGTGCAATTCCTTCAAACTTGGTAAAAAAAGTGGTAGAAGATATTGTAAAAAATGGCAAGGTAGAAAGGGCTTGGCTTGGTGTTGAAATCCAGCCTGTTACACAAGAAAAAATAAATCAAAAAGGTGCTTTAGTACGTTATGTATATCCAAACTCCCCAGCAGATAATGCTGGAGTAAAAGTAGGTGATATTATAGAACAGATTAGAGATATCACCGTTGATGTTCGATATATGGAACAGATACCATTGGTTAATAATATAATTTGTTCCCTTCCGTGTAATGAAAAAATACCAATTCAAATAATAAGGAATTCTGAAAAACTTGACATAGTTGTTGAACCTATCCCTTACGACTTTCCTATCACCCCTGAAAAGGAATTTCCTGAATGGGGTTGTACTGCTAAGAATATGAATTGGTTTCTCGCATTAAAAAGGAACAGGGAGAATCAAAAAGGAATCATAATCACCTCCATTCGGATGGGCGGTGCAGTTGCACAGGCAAAACCTCCATTACAAACGGGAGATATTGTTTTACAAGTAGAGGACACGCATATTACCTGTTTAGATGAAATGGAAAGGGTAACACAACAGTTTTTAGGAGAAAAAAAGGAGAAACTACTTACTATTGTAGAACGCAAAGGAAACAGAATTTACTCAATGGTAAAAATTGGAAAAACCCAATCTGTTGAACCTATTCGTGAAGCAAGTAAACCATGGATTGGGGTAGAAACACAGGTTTTAACACGTGATATAGCGGAGAAAATGGGCATTGAGGAAGGAGGATTTATCATTACTCGTGTATTCTATCCCAAGATAAAAGAAGTAAAAGATTTAAATGTTGGGGATATTGTTAAGGAAATAGAAAATGAAAAATTGCATGCGACACGAGTAGAAGAATATGAAGAATGGAAAGAAAAGATAAGAAACTTTTCAATAGGACAAATAGTAAACCTATCTGTTATACGAAAAGGAGACTGTAAAATAATTCCAGTTCAATTAGTAAGTGAACCAATTCCGAGAGGCATGTTAGAAAAATATCAAGATGATTGGTTGGAATTTACAGTAAGAGATTTGTGTTTTTATGACTATGTAGATATGAATTTGAGTGATGACATAAAAGGTATTTATATTGAACAAGTCATTTCTGGTGGTTGGGCAAGCCTTGCTAAATTAGAGCAAGGGGATGTTATTATTGCTGTTGAGAATGAGCCTATAGATAATTTAAATACATTTAAAATAAAATTAGCAAAATTAAAAGAAAATAAATTGAATAAATTTTCGTTTCAAATTTTACGAGGGATACAAAAGTATTTTGTTGAAATTGAAATCAAATAGTAAAAGAATTCGTATTTGATAGGATAACTATGCTTGATTCTTTAAATGGTATGAATGCACTAATTACGGGGAGTGCATTGCGAATAGGTCGAGCAATTGCATTGCGATTGGCAAAAGAAGGCGTAAATCTTCTACTTCATTATAATACCTCAGAAGAAGAAGTGATAAGTCTTGCAAAAGAACTAAAAAGTTATTCCATAAAAACTGCTATACTTAAAGCCGACCTAATAAATCCCCAATCCGCAAATTCTCTCTATGAACAAACAATAAATATTTTTGGTGAAATTGATATTCTTATCAATAATGCGAGTATTTTTCCCGTTAAATTGTTTGATTCATTTTCATACCACGATCTCATCTCATCTATAAACATTCATTCATGGGCACCACTTCAATTATCTCGCCGTATGAAAAAGCAACATAAGAAAGGGGTTATAATCAATTTTTTGGATTCACGTCTATGGGATTACGATGACAAACATATATCATATTACTTAGGCAAACAACTATTACGTACCCTGACACGTATGTTAGCCATGGAATTGGCTCCCAATATTCGGGTAAATGCCATTGCTCCGGGGTTAATTTTACCGCCTCCAGGAGAAACAGAAGAATATC
>JAIWNQ010000152.1 GCA_020216745.1 Candidatus Hydrogenedens sp. | reverse complement strand
TTGCTCGTTTAAGTAAGACAAATCCTCTCAAAATGTATGGAAATTTATTAGATATTGAGGAGGCAGTATTATTTTTATTAAAATCGGATTTTATTACAGGGCAAGTAGTTTTTGTAGATGGTGGAAGATTTTTATTAGGGAGTATAAATGATGGAATTATATGATAAAATTCATATTCGTGACCTTCAAGTTCGTTGTATCATAGGGATTCAGCCAGAGGAACGAAGAGAGAAACAAGATATCCTGATAAATATTACCTTATTTACGAATATAGAAATGGCAGGAAAAAGTGATGATATTAATGATACATTGGACTATAAAATGGTAAAGAAAGAAATATTAAAATTTGTTGAGAACTCGTCTTTCTTTCTCATCGAAAAATTAGCGGAAGAAGTTGCAAAAATTTGTCTGTCTCATGAGAAGGTTAAAGGGGTTACCGTTACGATAGATAAACCTGGTGTTTTAAGATTTGCAAGAAGTGTCGCTGTAGAAATCACAAGGATGAAAAAATAAATAAGAAAATAATATGAATAACAATTTTGTTTATATTGGTGTCGGCTCAAATATAAATCCAGAATATAACATTCCTAAGTCATTTCAGTTATTACGAGAGTATATAACAATAAAAAACATATCACCTATATTTATAACACCTCCTTTAGGGAGTGTAAAGGAACAGCCATTATTTGCAAATTGTGTGATTGAAGCCATGTTAAAAGATGAGATATATACACCGATAGAATTTAAATTTTGTGTTCTTCGAAAAATTGAGTCTGAAATGAAAAGGATAAGGACTGAAAACAAATATAGCCCTCGTACGATTGATTTGGATATACTACTTTTCAAAGATGAAATTATTAATAACTGCGAGATTACGATTCCGGATCCGGATATTTATGATAGAAATTTTCTATTTGCTGGTTTGCTATATTTGAACCCCAATCTTGTAATATACCCTGAAAACAAGTCTTTAATTAATATATATTACAGATATGAAATAGAACGTTTAAGAATAGACTGTCATTTTACAATTAAACTATGGAAGGAATTCTTGAATGAATATTGATAGAGTTGCTGAACTTATCCGTGAAATCCTAATTGAAATTGGTGAGAATCCGGACAGAGAAGGATTAAAGAAAACTCCTTATCGTGTTGCCAAAGCATACGAATTTCTTACCTCAGGGTATCGTAAAGATTTACAAAGCATTATTAATAATGCTATTTTTCAAGCAGAAAGTAATAACATGATTATATCGCGAGACATAGAGGTATATAGCCTATGTGAACATCATATGCTTCCTTTCTTTGGACGTTGCCATGTAGGTTATATTGCGAGAACAAAGGTTATTGGATTAAGTAAAATAGCACGTATCGTTGATCTTTATGCTCGCAGACTTCAAATTCAAGAACGATTAACTGCCCAAATAGCAAGGGCTGTTATGGACTACACACAAGCAGAAGGTGTAGGTGTTGTAATGGAATGCAAACATCTCTGTTGTATGATGCGAGGGGTTGAAAAGCAAAATTCTGTTATGACTACATCTTCCGTCTTAGGAAGTTTCCATAACGATGATATTACACGAAAAGAATTCCTTGATTTGCTACAACGCAAAATATCATAAAACTTTATTTTTTCTATTATTCTATGCTAAAATTATATTCCGTGTGGGCTTGTAGCTCAGTTGGGAGAGCGCCGCGTTCGCAATGCGGAGGTCAGGGGTTCGATCCCCCTCAGGTCCACCATTTTTTTATTAAATTAATTGTTAGTAGATTATTATAAAGTCTTCTCATCGCTTTCCACAAATCATTAATGTAATTTTGGCTTTTTATACTTTATGTTTTAGTTTTTTTAAGAGATACTTATTTTGGATTTTTTACTTGAGTATAAATTTAAGTTGTTCTAATACTCCGATGACCTAAAAGTTTCTGCATATATCTCTAATAAATGCATCGCAAAACTGTGTCTTAATGAATGAGGAGTTTTCAATATTTCACGGTAGAAAAATTTTATCACATTTAAATAAATATTGACCGTTTGTGGGGAATTATTTTTGTCTTGTTTATCCAATAAAAATTGTTTTATTTTCTCTTCATCTATTTTTTCTAAATTATAATTTTTAAAATCAAAATATTCTCTTAAGCAACCGAAATAGGACTTTATAGTTTTGAGACTGTGATTCCTTAATTTTAATTCCTGTTTTGTTTCTTCCAAATATTCTTGCATAATTAATAAAAATTAATAAAGTATAAGTAAGAAGTAATGACCATTAATAATTCTATTGACAATTATACATTAAGTTCGTATAATATGCAATAAAAGGCTGATATTATACAAACAATTCGCATAGAAATGAGTTATGTAAATTTGACTTGGCAAATTAATAATGGATTTAAAATATGAAAAATGATAATATAATAAAAGAAGCGTTGAAAATGTCCCAAAAAATACAAATTAATTTTAAGAAAACCTGTTCCTGCCCTGAGAGCCATATAAATTGTCTTACTCCAAAAGAATGGGTGAAGGGACAGGTTGCCATTTGGGAACTATATTATGAAGGAAGAGACATCAGGGATAAAGATATACATCCAGCGGTATTTCCCATTGCCTTGCCTAAAAAGTGCATTGAACTTTTTACACATAAAGGAGAGTTAATATTGGACCCATTTGTTGGCATAGGAACTACACTTATTGCGGCACGAGATTTGGAAAGAAATGCTGTAGGATTTGACCTTAACCAAAAATATATAGATTTTGCCAATGAAAGGCTATTGCAATTAAATTTGTCTCTTTTTACTGAAAATACTAAACAGATCGCAATTTGTGATGATGCAATAAATATTTCTAAATATCTTGGCGAAGAAACAGTTTCATTATGTGTAACTTCGCCTCCTTATGCCAATATGTTAAATCACGAAAGACTAAATAAAAGTCTTCGCAGTGACCTTCGCGAGAATAAACACTATAAAAAGATTCAACAATATTCAGATAATCCCCGAGACCTTGGGACAATGAGACTTAAGGAATATATAGAAGCCCTTGCTGAAATTTATGAAGGGATATTACCACTTTTAAAACCAAAGGCTCATTGTGTAATTAATGTTAATGATTTGTGGGAGAATAACCATAGATATTTAACACACAGCTATATTATTGAAGCTATGGAAAAAGTAGGCTATGAACTCAGAAATATAATCATCTGGGACAAAAGAAACTTAGTAAATAAGGTAGGCATTTTTGGTTGGCCAAGCAATTACATAACTCTTAGTACAACTTTTGAATATATACTTGATTTTTGGAGACCACCATTATGATTGGATATGAAAAGCTAATTCAAAAGTTGAGGGAAATCAAAAAAATGGGTTGGATTAAAACTCATAGAGCTGGAAATACTGGGGTTGGAAAAACACTGGAAGATCTTTTAGGAATAGCCGAAAATAACGTGCCCGGTCCGAATGCTGCAATGATTGAGTTGAAATCTGCAAGGAAAAATGTTTCAAGCATGCTTACGTTATTTACAAAATCACCCCTTCCACCAAAAGCAAATTCTACTCTGCTTGATAAATTCGGTTATCCATCTACAAAGAATGGAAAAACTAAAAGATTGGAAACTACAGTAAATGCTGTGAAATATAATCAACTAAAAGGGAAGCCAGGATTTAAAATAGAGATTCAAGAAGATGTGATTAATCTAATTAACATAGATGGGGAAATTTTAGGTTATTGGGATAAAGAAACTTTAAAGAACTCTTTTGAAAGAAAACTACCCAAGTTGTTGTATGTAAAAGCGGATGCAAGGGGTAGCGGTTCTAATGAAGAGTTTTGGTATAACGAAGCCTGGCTCTTAAGTGGTTTTGATTTTAAAAACTTTGTCAAGTTATTAGAACAAGGTATTATTCTTGTAGATATAAGGATTGGACAATATCCTGATGGAAGAACACATGACCATGGTACAGGATTCAGAGTTCTTCCTGATAAGTTGGATTCATGTTTCAGTCATAGAGAGCAGATAATGTGAGGAAAATAAATACAATGAGAATGAAATCCGCCAAGCCAAACTCTGCTGAAACCTGAGATTCCTTTTTCTCGCCTTCGGCTCGGTCATATAACAGCGGATAAAAGGCAAATCAAAGATTTCCCCAAATTACCTTTAGCAACTTCTTTTATCCGCAGAACGTTGTAATTTAAACGTTGAGAAAGCGACAAAAAATTTTTGAAAATTTATCGGCGAGCGGTCAAAAATTGGAGGAGTTTTATGAGAGGAAAAATTTTGCCTGTGAACCGTCAGCAAAATTGCGAAGTAATTTTTCGTTAATCGGTGTCTTGATTTTGCTCAAAGAAAGTTCTGACATCGTCCAGCAGACATCACCATTTTTAATTTTCTTCTTTTTTCCTACCTCTTTATAGTCCTTTTATTATTTATTATATAATAAAATTTCTTAGTATAGACTTTTTATATCTCATATATTAGAATGGGACAGATGGGATATATGGGATATATGTGTTAGTGAGTATGTAAAAGTTACATTTTTATCCATAAGTTACATGAAGTAATGAAAAATTAATTTTTAATTTCTTTAAATTTGAAAATTTGGGGCTTGTATTTTTTTAGTAAGAAAATACAGTTCTCTACATTTTTTTCTAATATAAGTTTTCTCATTTTTAAGAAGTCTAAAGTCTATAAAACAGATAATTAAAAAAGTTGTTTTTTTGTTTCACTAAGTTACTTTTTTATGATAGAATTAATTTAGAAGTTAGTTATATAGCAATCAGGCTTATGGCTTGAGAAAAATCGCAATTGAAACGGTTATGTTGCTTTAGAAAATACAAAAATAAAAATAGAATAGATAGGAGAGTAAACATGAAAAAAAGATATGTTCCTTTTAATATGATATTTATTGCACTTATGATTTTTGTAGTGAGCCTTCATATAAAGGCATACCCACAATGTTTTCAAGACCAATATGATATAGATTTTATATTTAATACATTAGACAGTGCTCTGGCAGATTTTTTGCCTACCTGGTATGATTACATTGATGAATATGGGCAACCACAACCCGGAGCATGGAGACAGGTTCAGTGTCAGACAAGTCCTTATTTTTCCAATGCAGATAACGATTGTAACGGTATAAACGATAATGACCATTTTGATATGTTAGGTGCTGTCTTAAATGGAGATATGTCCCGTGTATTAGGAAATCTTAATGCTAACGAAATGCAAACAATACGAAACGATTTTAATTACAACAAAGCAGTAGTAGAATCATTACAAATTACTATTCGGAACGTACAGGTGAAAGCTTATGGATTAACGGGTAGTACTACCATAACAACAGGAGATAAAGATGTTTGTGTAAAATTAGGTATAACAACGTTATGTGTGAGTCAATTTGTAGATGATTTTGAAGGTGTTCCGACTCTCTGGCAGTTATTGGAAGAGCAAAGTCCACTATTTAAAAATGCTATGGTAAATTTAATTGCAGGATATATGACTGTGGGTGAAGCCACGGGAATAGACCATTTAAAGAGTGTTTTTCGAGTCATTATTTATACAGTATTACGTGATGTTTTGCCGAGTATTTTGGGTGAATTAAAAACAGATGATATAGAAGTAACTGTTGACGCAAACGGAACTCAGATTACTATTAAAATTTATGGTTCGGAAATTGACCGAACAGTTGAAGAATTCGTTGGTAATTTTAATTGTTCAAAATTCCGTTGCCATCCTGAATTATTAGCATCCACAGGCAATTTAAACCATGATGAAAGAAACAACTACAACTCTTACACTTTAGCTGGTGGAAATCGTCAGGCATGGATGGTCAACGAATCTATTCAAAATCCACCTTTACAAATAACTGCTCAACCTGAATCACAAACAGTTACTTCCGGAACACCAGTTACTTTCTCTATTGACCAGGTAGGTGGAGAAAATAATGGCATCCCTCAAATATATAAATGGGAAGAAATAAAAATAGATGACTTTTCGCCTATTGGAAGTCCTGTTTATTCAGAAGACTTAACGATTGCTTATCCCCTACCTACAACTAAACCACGTTACTTTACGGTAACAATATGTGATAGTCTCTGGACACGACGCTCAGCTCCTGCAAAATTAGAAGTGCAATACACACCTTTGGAGATTACAGAACAACCTGTTGGTGCACAAAACCTTGTTCCCGGAGAAGACAGTCACACCATGTCCATTGATGTTCGTGGAGGTAATAACCTTCCTACTTACCAATGGCAAAAGTGGGACGGTGCAAATTGGGTAGATTTATCAGGTAAAACACAAAAAACAATATCATTTAACCCTATTCAGTTATTGGATGGTGGTTCATATCGCTGTGTTGTTACCAGTGGTTCAGAGCAAGTTGCTTCAAACGAAGTAGAAATAACCATATTAAATCGTATCCGTTTTGAGCAACCATTGCAGGGAGGTGGTGTCTATATTGGTGAATCATTTACTTTTGTTCCTGTGATTGCAGGAGAACCCAATGGGACTCTTCATTATTTATGGAAATTTAATGGCGAAGTCATTGAAGGTGCGGAAGAGGCTACATTAACAATAGAAAATGCTCAATTGGAAAATATGGGTTATTACACATGTGTAATTTATGATGATGTATATAACATTACATCAACCCCAGCCTTCCTGGAAGTTGCGGAACACATGCAAATTATTCAACAACCCGAGTCAGGCAATGGTATCCTCGGTTATGATTTTACATTTACAATAGGAGTATCCGGAGGGTTAGGCGGGGTACACTATCAATGGGTACGTGATGGAGAATTCGTCGGACCTGATTCTCCTACATTTTCATTGTATCCATTACAAGAAACCGACGCAGGAAATTATTGGTGTATTGTAACCGATGCACGCGAAATGCTTACTTCAGAACAAGCAACATTACAAGTTTTCCCGCCATTTAATTTTGATATTCAGCCTCAGGGAGCCTTAAAACATACAGGTGAGAGTCATACCTTTGAAGTGGCGATATCAGGTGGCTATCCACCATATAGATACCAATGGAGAAAAAATGGTGTAGATATCCCATATACTGATTCTGTCTTAGTTTTAGAGAACTTACAACCCTCTGATTCTGGGATCTATACCTGTTTTGTTTCTGACCAAAACGCAGGTGCAACAAGTGCTCCTGCTGTTTTACAAGTTGCTAATTGGATGTCGTTTATTCAACATCCTCAATCTGCAACTGTTTATAAGGGAACAACACATACATTCTCTGTAGTGATTGATGGTGGTTTAGGAAATGTTGAATACCGATGGTACAAGAGATTAGCAGGTGGTATCAATATCAACTTAGGTGTGAACTCTCCACAATTAGTTCTCTCCAATGTTCAAACAGACACAGCAGGCAATTATTTCTGTGAAGTTCAGGATAACTTCGAAACTATCACATCAAATATAGCGACCCTTACAGTTGTGGATGCTTTAACCTTTACTCAAAACCCAACAGATACCTATCTCTTTGCAGGCGGAGATTTGTTATTTGAAGTTAAAACTGCAGGTGGCATGGGTACAATTACATATCAATGGTATAAGGATAGTGTTCCTATCGGCTCATCATCCAATATTCTAAGTATTCCTGATGTAACATATAACACTGCGGGTCAATATTGGTGTGAAGCAACCGATTTAGTGAAAACTACAAAATCAGCCGTTGCAAATCTTTACGTGTTACGACCTATCCCAGCAGATGGATTTTTCGTTATTGCAAATCCTATGACTGGTTTTCAGGTTGTTCCTCAAGTATCCACTGTGGCATTTGGACAAGTTTTTGGTATTTTACAACCCGTGCCTGATAGTGATGATTATACTATATCTTTATCAGGTACTCATTCCGTTGTTAACCCCACAGGAATGACGATAAATAAAGGATTTCCAGGGGTTAATGGTCCTGTCGTGTTTAATGTGGGCAATCCTCCTAATTTGTCGTTTTATTCAGTGATACCAAATAGCAAAGCGGCTGAAATAGCGATGGGAATGTATTATTTCATTATTTATTCACAGAGCTATCCAGATGGGGAAATTCGTGGACAATTGCAATTAATGACAAATCAATGGAAATTAACTATATTCGTTAGCGGTTCTGGAACAACAGACCCATCTCCAGGGACATATCCGTTTTGGCATGAAGAGCGAGTAACATTAAAGGCTACCCCTTCTCAAGGGTGGGCTTTCCAAGGTTGGTCTGGTGATGTTGACACAAAAGATATAACCTCACCCACAATTGAAATTAACATGACCAAAAACAGAAACATCACAGCCAACTTCGTTCAAGTTATTCCAGAAGGAGAAGGCGTGGTAGAGGGTTCACCTGATGGCATCTTAGAAGGTGAAGGTATTATCGAAGGTTCACCAGAAGGTGAAGGAACCATTGAAGGTGTTCCTGAAGGTTCACAAGAAGGTGAAGGCGTTGTCGAAGGCTCACCAGAAGGGACACCAGAAGGTGAAGGGACCATTGAAGGTGTTCCTGAAGGTTCACAAGAAGGTGAAGGCGTTGTCGAAGGCTCATCTGAAGGAATTCCTGAAGGTGAGGGAACTGCTGAGGGAGTCCCAGAAGGCACAACAGAAGGTGAAATACCAGCACAGCATTCCGCCGACCAGAATGGAAATAATAAAATTGATTTGGGTGAATTGCTCAGAGTGATTCAGTTCTTTAACTCTAATGGTTATCACTGTGTAGTACCACCTGAAACATCTGAAGATGGTTATGTTCCTGGTTTTGATGGTGATAAATCATGCAGACCTCATGGTAGTGACTATAACCCACAAGATTGGACTATCCACCTGTCAGAATTATTGCGATTAATACAGTTCTTCAATGCTGGTGGTTATTATTTATGTCCTGGTATAGGTGAAGATAATTATTGTGTAGGTACAACGTAAGTTAAAGTAAATAAATAATAAAAGCGGTAGAATGTAAAAACTACCGCTTTTTTATTTTTAAACTACTTATCATTTTCCTGTCTTAATCCATACTTTTCCGCTTTGTATCGCACTTGATCACGGGTAATATTCAATAAAGCCCCTGCCCGTGTAAGATTCCAATTGGTTCGTTCCAACGCTTGTCGTATTAACGATTTTTCCACTTCCTCCAGAGAACAGCCTGACGGAGGTAGTTGAACAATGTCATCGCTTGTAGTTTTAACTCCTCCAAAACTGACTCTTCCTAAAATAATTTCATCACTTTGAATTATCTCATCCTTTCCCAATAGAACAGCCCGTTCAATTACATTTCTGAGTTCCCGCACATTTCCAGGCCAATGATAAGAAAGTAATTTATTTATTGCTTCTTTAGAAAATCCCTTACGTTTTCTTTTGAACTCTTTATTGAATAATTCCAAAAAATGTTCTGCAAGTAATGGAATATCTTCGTATCTTTCTCTAAGTGGTGGCAATACAATAGGCACAACATTGAGCCTGTAATACAAATCTTCACGAAATGTCCCATTTTGCACCATTTCCTCAAGGTTTTTATTCGTTGCAACGATAACACGGACATCCACATAAATATCTGTGGTTCCACCTATTCTTTTAAAGGCTTTTTCTTCAAGTATACGTAGGATTTTTGACTGGATAGATAGTGGTATATCCCCTATTTCGTCCATGAATACAGTTCCATTATTTGCTAATTCAAATAAACCTTTCTTTGTATGGTCAGCACCTGTGAAAGCACCTCGTTCATATCCAAAAAGTTCTGACTCTAATAGAGTTTCAGGCAAGGCTGTGCAAGTTATATTCATAAACGGGTATATAGCCCTTTCTGATTCATAATGAATAACTCGTGCAGCAATATCCTTCCCTGTACCACTTTCTCCTAAAAGTAAAATTGTTGTACTTGGAGACTCTGCAACCTTTTTTAGAATATGTTTTATCTCACAAATCTTTGGGCTTTTACCGATAATATGGTCAAGATTAAAAATTCTTTTATTCTGTTGTAATCCAGCTTGAATAGAATTCCTTAAATGAGATTG
>JAIWNQ010000151.1 GCA_020216745.1 Candidatus Hydrogenedens sp. | reverse complement strand
TTCTATTGCCCGCTGAATTCTAAGTATAAGTTCATCAATCTCAAAAGGCTTACTAATATAATCATAAGCACCATTTTTCATCGCTTCCACAGCATTAGATACACTTGAATATGCAGTGATCATTATAATAGGAACGCCAGGTTGCGTGTTTCCTATATATTTCAGGATATCCATTCCATCCCCATCCGGAAGCCTCAAATCAACTATAGCAAGGTCTAACATCTTTTTATGTATTATTTGTTTAGCTTCCGCAACATTCCCTGCTTCTTCTGTTATAAAACCTAAGTGATTAAGTTTTTCAATAATATTCCATCGAATTAATCTTTCATCATCCACAACAAGTATTCTACCAGGCATAATTCTATCCTTCTTCTATTGGTAGTATAATTGAAACACAGGTACCAATATCTTTTTTACTTCGTATCTGTATTCTACCGCCATGACTTTCAATAATTTTCTTTGTTATCGTTAAACCTAAACCAGTTCCTTGTGCTTTTGTAGTAAAAAAGGGCGTCCCAACTTTATTTAAATATGTTTCATCTATACCTATACCATTGTCATTTATTTCTATATATTGCAACCCATCTTGTTCATACAACTGAACGGATATTATTCCTTTTTCTTTTATTGATTCTATACTATTTTTTAAAATGTTCCATACTGCATTTGGAAAGAGATTTATGTCAATCCATGCAAAAATATTTCCATCCACCCTGAGCTCAATATCTTTTTCTTGATAGATTAGACATTTTTTATATTGTTCTTCAATAACGTCTTTAAGAGATACTCTAATCTTATTTATTTTATATTTTTTTGTAAATTCTAATAGTTTTTTTAATGTTTCCTCCAATCGAAATATTGAAATATATAATTCGTTTACTATTTTTTCCCTATTTTTTATATTTTTTTCTTCTTGCATCAGACGAAACCCACTTTGAATTGCAGAAATCATATTCCGAAGTTCATGTGCTAAACTTGCACTTGCTTCTCCTAATATAGCCAACTGTCTCTGCTCGTTATATTTTTCCTGTATTTCTCTAAGCACCGTAATATCCCAAATAACGCCAATGTAAAATTCTTTTCCATTTCGTTTGTTCTTTTGAAAATAAATATGTAAATATTTTTTTTCATTATTGATTGTATATAAAATATCTTCGACTTCATAATATCCCAACTCCTCTGAATTGATTTTTATTCGTTCAATAAAATCAAGAATACTTTTTAATGGAAAGACATTACAGATATTTTTTCCCTCTATATCTTTAGAATTTATCTCCATTATTTTTTCTATTGCTGAATTGACTGTTTTGATAATTCCATTGTTATCCATTTCAAGAATCACACAGGGAATAGCATTAATTATAAATTTTAGATATTCTTCTCTTTCTGCAATTTCTATTAATAATTTTGATTTCTCTTCTAATAGTTTATTTATTCTATATGCCATACGGTTAAAATGAACAATAAGCAGAGCGATTTCATCATTTTTTTCAATATTAGGTAAGAATGTAATGGATTCTCGGTATATTGAATTTCTAATATTTTGTGTCAAATCCTGTATAGGTACAATTATCTGCTTTTTTATTGCCCACCAAAGTGCAACAATTCCAACAACTATTACAAGGATAAACCCCATTATCCCTTGAAATCGCATATTTTCACTTGCAGATAATATGTTTTGAAGATGTATTAACTGTATTAAAAGAATAGGATTTCCATTTATATCATTAATAATATCCCATAAAAATAATTTGCCATCTTTACTTTCATGAATAAAAATTGTTTTTTTTTCATTAATAATATAACTTGATGCATCTATAATAAGTCTGTCTTTTTCTATATATGGATAAACAGAAACCTCCAACATAGTTTGACTTTTAATGTTTTCCCAATATTTATCATTCAATAATCTTCCCATTATAAATATTCCCCGGGGTTCCCCTTCTACCTTGCTATTTAATATCTTATTTGCAGACACTGCTACATTTCCATAATTGGTAAAGATAATTCCATATTTACCTGCTTTTGTATTATCAAAAGAAAGTAAAGGATGAGTCAATGCTAATTTTGATATAGAAAATTCTACAGGCAATTCTTCATATTGTTTTTTTTCAAGATTATACCACACTCCAAAGACGACCTCTCCTTGAGTATTTAGTATCAAAATCATATTAATGTTGTTTTCTTCGAATGTTTGTGGCAGGAGGTTTATTTTTTTATAGGTCTCATTTTTATTTATTACAAATTCGTAAGTATCATCCCACCATGCATAGTCCGCACAAGTTCGATTTAAATATAAAAGTTCTTTTTCTATTGTTTTATTAAATCGTTCTAATTCTTCCGTGGCTAATTTTCTTTCAAATTGTGTTAAAGTCGGTTTTATAACCCTGTTATATATAAATATATAACCCATTAATAAAAACAGCCAAAAGACAAGTAAGAGAATAACTATTTTGCTTGTTAATTTCATGTGATTCTAATTCTTATGGTTCAAATGTTTCTTTAAAAATATTATAAATTTCCTTTTTAGAAAATGCTCCATGTTGATTCCTGAAACGATATGAGTCAGAATACAACTGTTCTGAAAAGATCTGCAGTTGGTTATCTGGAACTCCCCAGGAACTTGATTTACATGAAAAATTTATATCTTTGAAGAATCTCAAAAGAGCCTTTTTTATAGATATTTCTGGATGTTCTTTACAATATTCTTCACCCAAAAATTCTATGACAAATCTTAATTTTTCAGGGAAAAATATTATGTTTCTTTTGAACATCGGAATTAAGAACAGTGCATTCGCAATTCCATGGGGAACGTTATAGTTTAAGGTATAGTAATAACCGAGTGCGTGAACTAATGTAGTTCCTGTCTGGGCGATAACAATTCCTGATAACAAAGAGGCAAACAAAAGCCAATATCTTGCAGTGATATTATCTGGTTCTCTTAATGCTACGGGTAGCCACTCTATTATCTTTTTACAAGATTCTATTGCGATACAATCACTTATTGGGGTTGCTTTCTTTGAAACAATCCCCTCCAATGATTGGCTTAACGCATCAAGTGCGGTAGAGAGTGTAACGTCTCTTGATAAAGTTAAGGTAAGACTTGGGTCTAACAAAGCAATTTTGGGAAAGAGTCTTTTGTCAGCAATCGTTTGTTTTGTCACATTTTTTTCATTTGTTATTACCGCATAAGGTGTTACTTCACTCCCAGTGCCAGCAGTTGTAGGAATTGCTAAAATTGGTAGAGGAGATTGTTTAAACAAATCTCTACCAAAATATTGTTCACAAGGTCCTTCATTGGTTGCTAATCCTGCCACAGCTTTACCGACATCTATTGGACTACCTCCACCAACTGCAATGATCCAATCACAGTTTTTGGCAATGCAATATTCTCGGGCTTTTTCACATGTGTCTATGGAAGGATTCTCTTCAACATTATCAAATACCACTGCATTTGAATAATAAGTAAGTAATGATGCTAATGCACCATTTATCTTTGAACTCTTTTTCCCTGTTACTATTAATGGTTTTTTTCCTAATTTAATGTTTTGTGAAGAGATATTTTTAACACTTCCAATATCGAATATTAGTTCTGCAGGCATATAATATTGAAATTTCTCTATGATTGAAGGAATAAAAGTCATAACTACTCCCCTATTACTTTTATTATCAATCTTTTCCGTCTTTGTCCGTCAAACTCAGCATAGTAAATTTGTTGCCAAGGACCGAGGTCTAACTTACCATTTGTTACTGGTACTATGACCTCATGATGTATTAATAAACTTTTTAAGTGTGCATCTCCATTCGTTTCTCCAGTGGCATGATGTCTATAATCTCTTTTAAACGGAGCCAATTGCTCAAGCCATTCATCAATGTCTTGTATTAAGCCATCTTCTGCATCATTAACATAAACACCAGCAGTTATATGCATAGCCGATACAAGAACCATTCCTTCTTGAATTTGACTTTTTCGTAGTGTCTCTTCTACCTTATCTGTAATGTTAATATATTCCCTATGTTTTTCGGTGCAAAAATGCAAATATTCAGTATAACTTTTCATACTTTACTCCTTGTTAAGATTATATGAAGATATTTTACCAAAACCTAAAATATATTTGAGATTTACATATCTTTGGAATTACCATATATCATCGTAATTTCACTTCTTAGTACAACTTCTCTTTACAAAGGTTTGTGTGTCTCAATTGCTTTTTGATATAATTAATATTATCTAAAAAGTGTTCTTATCATTATTTTTATTCTCCTCTTTTAATAATAGGTTCATTATTTTCTATGGATAAATACAAGGTAGCAATAGTTGGTTGTGGAAACATTGGAGCGGATATATGTATCGCATTGCAAAAAGGAACTATACCCGCTGAGATTGTTGCTCTTCATGATATAGATGAATCGAAGGCACAAGTATTAAACAGAACATTCCACTTAAATGCAGTTATCTGCGGATTAGAGGAAGCGGTTTCGTTAGCAGATTTTGTTATTGAATCTGCTGTTTCGTCTGCCGTTGAAGATGTTATTCGTGCTTGCATTAAATATAGAAGAGATTGTCTAATTATGAGTTTAAGTGGATTACTAAACAATTTAGAACTTATTGAAGAAGCCAAAAAGAACTTCGTCAGAATTAAAATTCCTTCTGGTGCTGTATGTGGACTTGATGGTATCAGAAGTGCTATGGAGGCAGGACTCCACCGTGTAATGTTAACAACACGAAAGTCACCACAAGCATTAATGGGGGCACCATATTTAATAAAAAACAATATCGACTTGTCAAACATTACAGAGCCTATGACAGTTTTTGAAGGGAATGCATTAGAGGCGGCACAATATTTCCCAGCCAACATTAACGTTGCATGTGCCTTGAGTCTATATGGAATAGGACCCAAAGAGACAAAGGTACGAATTGTTGCCGACCCCACTATTACAGAAAATATCCATGAAATTTATGCAGAAGGAGCATTTGGTAGATTACAAACAACGACCGTCAACCTACCATCACCAAGGAATATCAAAAGTAGTTATCTTGCATCTTTGTCTGCAATTGCTGAATTAAGAGCAATGGCGGAAGATTATGTAGTTCATTGCTTATATTGTCCCCAACGAAAAGAGGAAAATACATAATCACTTTTGATATAATAATGCCTGAATTTTAAATCAAAAAAGAAAGGGATTGTAAAAAATGTATGCAATTATTAGTTGTGGCGGAAAACAGTATAGAGTTCAGCCAAATGATAAGATTCGCGTTGAAAAAATAAACGCGAAAGAAGGAGATATGATTGAAATTAACAAAATACATTTAGTTTCTTCAGGTGAACAAATTATCGTAGAACCTGAAAAGTTGGGATCCTTTTCTGTAACAGCTCAGGTTCTTTCTCATGGCAAAACAAAGAAAATTCGTGTGTTCAAATATAAAAGAAGAAAGAATTACCATCGTACCTACGGACATAGACAATTATTTACGGAACTGTTAGTTAAAGAAATAAAAGGCTAAAAATGATTTGATGATATAGGAGACAAACAATGGCGCATAAAAAAAGTGGTGGAAGTGCTCGAAACGGCAGAGATAGTAACCCCAAAATGTTAGGTGTAAAACGATATGAAGGTGAACGGGTTATTAAAGGGAATATCCTTGTTCGTCAGAGAGGCACAAGAATAAAGCCAGGGAAAAATGTCGGTTTAGGAAGAGACCATACAATTTTTGCTATGGCTGATGGTATTGTAAAGTTTCGCTACATCGCTGAAGGGAAAAAATGTGTAGATGTTATTCCTCTGGAAACATCTCAACAACAAGCAACAATTTAAAAACCATTTTTTAATTATATAAAAAACTGGCGCGATACGTTATCGTGCCAGTTTTTATCTTATTGGTATTGTATGACACAGCATATAAAAAACAAATTGTTTGTTGACGAAGTTCGTATCCGCTTAACTGCTGGTAGCGGAGGAAACGGATGTATTAGCTTCCGTAGAGAGAAATATGTTCCAAGGGGTGGGCCAGATGGTGGGGATGGAGGAAATGGAGGAAGTATTTATTTTCAGGCAACAACAAAACTTCATACATTGATCGACTTAAAATATCATGCCCATTGGATTGCAGAACGAGGAGAACATGGCAGTGGTAATAACAGACATGGCAAAAATGGAAAAGATTTAATAATCCCTGTTCCATGCGGTACTATTATTCGAGACTGGGAGACGGGAGAAATTCTTGCTGACCTAAAAAAACATGAACAAACATATCTCGCTGTAAAAGGTGGTAAAGGGGGAAGGGGAAATGCAAGATTTACAAGTTCTACCTATCAAACTCCTCGTTTTGCCGAAAAAGGTGAAAAAGGTGAAGAGAAAGAGTTCCTTTTGGAACTGAAATTAATTGCTGATGTTGGCTTTGTAGGCTTACCTAACGCTGGCAAATCAACCTTGTTATCCAGAATTACCTCTGCAAAACCAAAAATAGCAGATTATCCTTTTACCACTCTTAACCCAAATCTGGGAGTAGTCTCACTTCCTGGATATAGGTCTATTACAGTTGCAGATATTCCTGGAATTATTGAAGGAGCATCAGAAGGAAAAGGACTCGGGCATGACTTTCTAAAACATATTGAACGAACCCGTGTTTTACTTTTCCTTGTCGATATAGGCGACCCTGACCCAAAGAAAACAATCGACATATTAGAAAACGAGTTAGAGGCATACAGCCCATTATTCAGTGAGAAACCTAAAGTCTACGTTTTTAATAAATTGGATATTCCCGAAAATCAGGAGCGATTCAAAAAAATAATTAAGAAAAAGAGGTGGAATGTTCCTATTTTCGGTATATCCGCTGTAACAGGCGAAGGAACAAAACAATTGGTTGAGGCTATGTATAAGATTGTGGAGGAGGCAAGAGACCAAGAGATAGAAGAACCCGAACCTATTGAAACACGATATGTGTATGAAGCCCCATTCAAAATATTTAAAGATGCTGGTGGATTTCGAATAGAAGGAAAACGGATTATTAGGGTGTTCCAAATGACTGATTTTGATAATGAAGAAGCAGTACAATATTTACAACGTGTTTTATCTCATATGGGATTATTTCGTGCATTAAAAAGATTTGGAGCTAAAGATGGCGATATAATCTATATCGGCGATTACGACCTAACATATTCTGACGAATCATTACTATCTCGTCCTTTAAACAAAGGGAAAAAGTCAAAACATGAATAAGAAGACTATAGTAATTAAAATAGGAACAGATTTAGTCAATAATAAAAATAACCAAAAAAATATACTGTCGCATATTGTTAAGCAAATTTGTCAATTAAAGGAACAAAACAATCTCAACTTCATAATTGTAAGTTCAGGTGCGGTCGGATGTGGTTTATCTCTATTAGGTTTGGGTAAAAGACCCGAGCATCTTTCTGAAAAGCAAGCATTAGCTGCCATAGGGCAGGTTGAACTAATGAAGAGGTATACAAGATTATTTCAATATCATAGTAAGAATACTCTGATTCCTGCACAAATTCTCATTACAAGAAGTGATTTGGATAATAGAATCTCTTATATTAATATTTTAAATACTCTTCATAAACTCTTTTTATATAAAAATATAATTCCAATAATTAATGAAAATGATACAACCGCCATTGAAGAACTACGTTTTGGTGATAATGATACATTATCAGCCAGAATAGCAGTTCGTGTCGATGCCCAATTGCTTATTCTTCTTACCAATGTTGATGGTCTTTACACTGCAAATCCCAAAAAGGATAAAAATGCAGAATTTATACCTATAGTAAAACAACTAACTGCAGAAATATTTAACTGGGCACAGGATACAGATAGTCCAATGTCGGTCGGTGGAATGACCACAAAATTAGAAGCAGTAAAGATAGCGTGGCATGCAGGTATTCCCTCTGTCATTGCAAATGGAAGTAAAAAGGATATTATTCAGCAAGTATTGGAAAATAAAGGACATTTCACTATTTTTATCCCTCCCAAAAATAAAATTTCCCAGAGAAAATCATGGATTGCCTTCGGAAGAACTGTAAAAGGAAAAGTATTTATAGATAAAGGAGCAGTAAATGCACTTTTAAAGAAAGGCTCCAGTCTTTTACCTGTTGGTATTACTTCAACGCAGGGAAATTTTAAACAAGGGGATTGTATATCTATCATCGGACCCGATGGTGTAGAATTAGGGAGAGGATTGTCGAGTATTAGCAAAGATGAATTAGATAAAATATGTGGTAAAAAGACAAGCGAAATAAAAAAACTTAATAATAATTATTCATTAGAGGAGGTTATCCATAGGGATAACATGGTATTATTTTCAGAAAATACATACATGGAGGGATAAAATATGAGTATTAAAGAAGATGTCGAATTAATTGGGAAAAGAGCAAAAGAAGCATCTTATAAAATTAAAACAGTCCCCAAAAATGTTAAAAATCAAGCTCTTCTCAAAATTGCTGAGGAACTTGAAAATCAAAGCGAGTGGTTAATAAAAGAGAATAAAAAAGATTTAACAAACGCTCGTGAAATGGGACAAACATCCGCTTTTATTGATCGTCTTGAACTTAATCCTAAACGAATTCAATCTATGGCTGAAAGTGTAAGAGTCGTTGCGTCACTTCCAGATCCAATAGGCAATATTGAAAATCAATACATACATCCAAATGGACTTCGCATTGCTCGTATTCGACAACCTATCGGAGTCATAGGAATCATTTATGAAAGTAGACCTAATGTTACTATTGATGCCGCTTCTTTATGCTTAAAGTCTGCTAATGCATGCATTCTACGTGGAGGGTCTGAATCTATCCATTCGAACCTTGCCTTAATAAAAATATTTAATGACACCGCTACAAAATGTGGAATCCCTGAATATGCTGTTCAAATGATTTCCACAACAGACCGTGCCGCAGTAGGTGAAATGCTGAAGTTAGACAAATATATCGATGTTATTATTCCACGAGGCGGTAAAAGTTTAATCGCACGAATTTATGATGAGTCTCGAATACCTGTTGTTGCCCATTTAGATGGAGTATGTCATACTTATTTACATGCTGATGCAGATTTAGAAACGGCAATGAAAATAGTAATGAATGCTAAATTGCAACGTCCTGGCGTCTGCAACGCTATGGAAACATTATTAGTTCACGAGAGCTGTGCACCTATTCTGCTCCCCCCTATTGCTGAAGCCTTATTGAAGGGAGGATGTGAACTCAGAGGTTGTCCGAGAACTCAAATGCTTATAGATTGTAAGCCAGCCACGGAAGAAGATTGGTATACAGAATATCTCGACAAAATTCTTTCAATACGAATTGTAAGTTCCGTAGAGGAAGCAATTGCCCATATTAATCATTACGGTTCTCATCATTCTGATGCTATCGTTACAAATGACTATTCTATGGCGGAAAAATTTTTAGATGAGGTTGACAGTGCTACCGTATATGTAAACGCCTCTACCCGCTTTACCGACGGCTTCGAATTCGGTATGGGTGCCGAAATAGGCATTAGCACAAACAAACTACACTGGCGGGGTCCTATGGCTCTGGAAGGATTAACCACGTTTAAATTTATTATTCGGGGTGATGGACAGATTCGTGAGTAGTAATAATAATATAGGACTCTATGGCGGAACATTTGACCCCGTCCATAATGTACATATCGAATTAGCATACATTGCGTTAAAACATGCTAAGTTAGACCGCATTATTTTTGTCCCTGCAGGTTTACCTCCTCACAAAAAAGGCAATGTATATGCTTCAGCAGATGACCGTTATAATATGTTAATCTTGGCAACAAAACATGAACCAAAATTCTCAGTGTCTCGAATTGAAATAGACCGCAAAGGGCCATCTTTTACTATTGAAACGGTAGATACACTAAAAAAATTGTTTAATGGCTCTAAAATATATTTAATTGTAGGAATGGACACATTACTTGATATACCAAACTGGTATAAGGCAGATGAATTAATTAATACAGTTGACACATTTTTAGC
>JAIWNQ010000150.1 GCA_020216745.1 Candidatus Hydrogenedens sp. | reverse complement strand
CGCTAAACGACCAAAATATGAAAATGTAAAAATAATTCCAAAAATATTAAACAAAACAATATGGCTACCCTTTGAACCAAAAGATATAGCATCTCATCAAATACGTCTATATATTAAACAAAATAAAGACATACACAATTTAGTCCCTAATGAAGTAGAGAAATACATAAATGAACACCAACTTTACAGAGATAAATAATATTATACATATAGATTATTCAATGTATTTGGATATTATTAAAAAGCATCTCAGTCATGAAAAGGTCAAACATTGTGTGTCGACCGCTATTTATGCCTATTATGTGACGAAAACAATTCAAAAAGATGATATACAGAATAAGGTCGTTATTGCGTCTATTTTACATGATTTATGTAGGGAATGGTCAGTAAGTGATATGTTAACTAAGGCAAAAGAATGGAATGTCCCTATTACTTTATATGAAGAAAAATATCCTGTATTATTACATGGTCCGCTTTCTGCTAATATGGCTCAACGAGAGCTGAATGTTAATGACAAAGAAATATATGAAGCAATTTACTGGCACACAACGGGTAAAAGAAATTTAGGAATTGTTGGTCAAATTTTATATCTGTCCGATTTCTGTGAACCTTTAAGAAATTACAAACAGGCACCAATAACACGTGATATTTTTGAGCAAAAGGGTTTTGATTCTGCACTACTATATGTAGCCGAAGAAAGGTTTAAATTAACTTTAAAAAAGAGAGAACCCTCCCCCCATTCATTAGATTTCTTGACCTGGCTTCAACAAAAGAAGGTATAAGATGTAAATGTCCGACGACCTATTTAAAATCCTTGCTCCATATTATGACCAAATCATGAGACGTGTTCGGTATGAGCGATGGGAAGAAAATCTATTAAAGTTCCAGAAACTTATCACTCCGACTGTTGAGAAAAAAATCTATCATTTAGATATCGCCTGCGGAACTGGAAATCTTATGAATCGGTTATCTAAATATGGTTGGTGTTCTATAGGAGTTGACATCTCCCCTTCTATGCTATATACAGGCAGGCAAAATTATCCAAATTTTACCTTTCTAACAGCGAATATGTGTTCCTTGCCATTTATATCAACTTTTCATATCGCCTCATGTCTATTTGATTCTATTAATTTTTTATTGGATGAGGATGATATATTTCATGCTCTTTGCTCGATTAGTGATGTACTATTGCCACAAGGTATTCTTTATTTCGATTGCGTAACAGAACAAATGGTTAAACAACATTACACGGATGGGCAATGGAAAGAAAATTATAAAGACTTCAAAACGGTATGGGAATCTAACTTTAATGAACATACCAAAATCGCTACATTGAGCATCCTCGTTCAGGGACAAGGCTGGTCTGTGGTTCGGCAAAAAATTTATCCCGTCGAAATATTTGTAAATGCTATTCAAGAGGCTGGTCTGACATTATTAGCATGTGTAGATGCACATACATGGAATTATATGGATTCAGGAACAGTGCGTGTAGATTTTATCTGTGCTAAACAACCATCAGAAGCTCTTATAAAAAAATTCCGCGAACTTCACCAACAATTAAAAGACGAATACAAAATAGAATTCAGGACTGATTAGTCTAACGGCGATTTCCAATCTGGAGACGGAACCCTTAAACTGCCTAAAATATTTAGCAATTCATTACACTTATCAGGATTTGTAGATGCCAGGTTATTTGTTTCCCCTTTATCTACATTTAAATCATAAAGTTCAGGAGGTGAATCCATACTATTTTTTACTAATTTCCAATTATCTATTCGCATTGCTTGCTTAAAACCTTGTTCATAAAATTCCCAATAAAGAGGCCTATTCTTAAAAGCAGAATTATCTTGACCATACAGTAATGGCACAAGAGATATACCATCAATCCCTTTTGGAACTTGAGCCCCTGCTAATTCAGCGAAGGTAGGCAGAACATCCCAAAAAGCACAAGGAACATCACATTTCGAACCAGCCGTAATTTTATCTTTCCATCTGACAATGAAAGGAACACGAATACCACCATCATATAATGCCCTTTTATAACCCTTAAAAGGACCTGAACTTTTGAAAAATTCAGGGTCTGCCCCACCTTCCTTGTGTGGTCCATTGTCACTCGAAAAGAGAACAACTGTCTTCTGGTCCAGTCCTAATTCTTTGAGTAAAGCCATTATTTTACCAACAGAATCATCAAGTCGAGTTATCATACCAGCATGATTCTTTTGTTGTTGAGGCCATGGACGGTCTGAATATGGCTCGTCATTAGGCACTTCCATTCCATTCCCCGTTACATTGCCTAATTCGTTATTGGCATGAGGAATGGTGAATGCCAGGTATAAAAAGAAAGATGTATCTTTATTCTTTGTTATAAAATTAATGGCTTCTTGAGTAAATAAGTCGTGACTATATTGTTCACACTTGGCACATACACCTGGAGTATCGGATAACACATTCCCTTCTATCTTAACCTTTTCCGTTCCTCTCCATAAGAAGTCTGGATAGTAATTATGAGCATGTACTTGATTTAAATACCCATAAAATTCATCAAAACCTTGCAAGACAGGTATGCCTGAAGTTTCTGCTTCACCTAATCCCCATTTTCCAATAAGAGCGGTTTTATAGCCTTGTGACTTCAATACCTCCGCAATAGTAACGTCCTCAGGTGCTAAAGGTACCGCACCATTTCCTCGAACTCTTGCGTGTCCCGTATGATAACCTGTCATTAAACAACAACGTGATGGAGCACAAACAGTACTACCTGCATAGCCATCTGTAAAAAGCATACCTTCCTTAGCTAAACGGTCAATATTCGGGGTAAGTATTTGCTCTTGACCATAACAACCAATATCACCATATCCTAAATCATCTGCTAAAATAATAATAAAATTAGGCTTTTCTGAATCTCCTTCCCCATACATGGTTTTATGAAGAGCAAGATTTAAACATATACTTGTTGCCGTTGTTGAAATTAAAAACTCCCGACGTGAGTATTTATTCATACATACATTCCTTTACATTCTTAAACTTAATATTTAATCTCAATTATATAAAAAATAGAAATGACTACTGAAATTTAGTTGTTTTATAATATGGTTCCAATAGAAAAGGATAATAGAGGTGTCGTATGAAACTTATTGTGGAAGGTTCAAATTTAAGAGGTTCAGTAAAAATACCCGCTTCAAAATCACATACAATAAGAGCAGTGGCTATCTCTTCGCTTGCTGAAGGGAAAAGTGTGATAAAGTATCCACTTGCTTCTGCGGATACAATGTCAGCGGTCGAAACGTATCGCTGTTTAGGTGTACATATTGTGACAGAAAACGACCAATGGATTGTAGAAGGGAAAGGTGGAAAATGGGAAATACCAGACAACGTAATTGATGTAGGCAATTCTGGGACGACTATGTGTATCGCATTAGGAAGTTCTGCCCTTATTGAGCAGGGATTAATTGTTATGACGGGGGATTATCAAATTAGAAGAAGACCCGTTGGACCTCTTATTGGTTCATTAAACAATTTGGGGGCTAAGGTTGTTTCCACAAGAAATAATGACTTACCTCCTATTGTTATTCAAGGGAAAATTAGAGGTGGTAATACCTCTATAAAAGCAGTGTCAAGCCAATATCTTACCTCATTGCTTATCAACACTCCATTAGCAGAGAATAACACCGATATTGATGTTCCGCTTTTATACGAGAAGCCGTATGTAGATATGACGGTTAATTGGCTTAAAGAACATGGCATACAACTTCAGTATGATAATGAATATAAACATGTCACGATTCCTGGTTGCCAAAAATATGAAACTGTTAACAAACAAATTCCTGGAGATTTTTCATCTGCAACTTTTTTCTTATCTGCTGGTGCTTTACCTGATAATGAGGTTATTTGTCAAGGCCTGGATATTAATGACACTCAAGGAGATAAAGCGGTATTGCAATACTTAAAACAAATGGGGGCTGATGTCACGGTTGAAGATGATGGTGGTATAAAAGTGAGTGCTAAGCAATTAAAAGGTTGCGATATAGACTTAAATGCGACCCCTGACGCTTTACCAATGATGGCTGTTCTTGCATGTTTTGCATCGGGGAAAACAAGGCTCCTCAACGTTCCGCAGGCACGGTTAAAAGAAACAGACCGCATCTCTGTGATGAGAGAAGAACTATCCAAATTAGGGGCTAAAATAAAAGAATTACCCGATGGTTTAGAAATTGAAGAATCTTCCATGATCCCAGGAAATGTAGATGGGCATGGGGACCACCGTGTTGTTATGGCTTTAGCTATCGCGGGCACAATGCTTCCTGGAACAACAATTATTGATGGTTATGAATCTGTAAACATCACATTTCCAACATTCTTAGATTGCCTACAAAAAATTGGTGGAAATGCACGTATATTAGAAGATAAGAATAATCAATAAAAGAATCTTATAATAAGGAGGATATCTTTGAAATTAGTCGTTTTTGGGCCTAAAGGTGCTGGAAAAACTACCATTGGTAAACAGCTTGCAGAAATAACAGGATTAACTTGTTTTGAAACAGATGAGATGATCGAACATTATTATTATGAAATAACAAAAGAAAAAAAGACATGCAGGCAGATTTTTATAGAGAAAGGTAGGGATTATTTTAGGGATTTGGAAGCAAAAATAGCACAAAAAATTTCAAGTATGGATTGGTGCCTTATTATTACTGGTGGTTCTATGATGTTGCACCCACCCAATCGAAGAAAACTAAGACATAATGCATTATTAATATACCTCACAGCCGATAAAGAAGTGCTCTGGGATAGAATAGCCAAAAATGGAATTCCCCCCTGGCTAAATTCCGAGAATCCTAAAAGACAATACTTTGATGAACTCTCTTTTAGGGAGGAAATACTACTTCCCTTTGCTGATATATTAATCGATACAACATCTGGCGACCCTTTTGACATTGCTCAGCTATTAATGCGACGAATTAGTGAAGAACTCGCAATTCATACCCGTTCTGCAAATACATTTGGAGAAATTATCCGTGTGACAACGTTCGGAGAAAGTCACGGTAAAGCCATTGGTGCTATTCTTGATGGAATTAAACCAGGTATCGAAATTTCTGAAGAGGATATTCAGAAAGAGTTGGATAGAAGACGTCCAGGACAAAGTTCTATTACTACCAGAAGAAAAGAGTCTGATAAGGTTCATATCCTCTCTGGTGTTTTCGAAGGAAAAACAACAGGTGCACCTATTGCGTTAATTATTTATAATGAGGATTATAAATCCCAGCATTATGAAGAACTTAAAGACGTTTTCCGTCCTGGACATGCAGATTTTACATTTTACATGAAATATGGAATACGAGACCATCGAGGCGGTGGAAGGTCCTCTGGCAGAGAAACAGCATGTAGAGTTGCATGTGGTGCTATTGCAAAAAAACTACTCGAACGAAAAGGAGTAAAAATTATTGCCCACACAGTTGAAATTGCAGGGCAACCAATTCAGAAGATAGGTTCTTTTGAGAATATTGAACAAAATCCAGTTCGCTGTTCTGACCCTGACTCCGCAAGGATTATGGAAGAAGAAATATTAAAAGCACGAAAAGATGCAGATTCTGTTGGTGGAATTGTCCAATTAGAAATTCATGGACTACCTCCTGGTCTGGGTGACCCTATCTTTGCTAAATTAAACTCACGTTTAGCATCAGCACTAATAAGTATCGGTGCTATTAAAGGTATTGAATTCGGCGATGGATTCCAATTAGCACGGCTCCGAGGTAGCGAATCAAACGATGCTATGGAAAATGGTTCATTCCTTACAAATCACGCTGGCGGTATTTTAGGAGGCATTAGTACAGGACAACCTGTTATTGTAAGACTTGTTGTTAAGCCAACTTCCTCTATTGGAAAGTCTCAAAAAACAATGGATGTCCATTTTAATAACAGGGAAATACGTGTGCATGGCAGACATGACCCCTGCATTGTCCCCAGAGTTATCCCCGTTATTGAAAATATGACTGCATTAACAATTTTAGATATTTGGATGGTTCAAGTTCGATTGAATCCTGATTGGGCGAAGAAGTGGGGTGACCCTTGTGAACCTTAAACATAAACAGCCTTTTTGATAATCTACCTCCTCGTTTGTTATCATGTAATAAACAAATGAGGAGTTGTTATGATTATTTGTCCTCATTGCAACAAACAGAGAATAGGCTCAGGCAAATTACCACCAGACGTAGTTATGATACTTCCTTGCCCTGCATGTCATGAATTCAGTATTGTATTCAGAAATAGAGCAATACCCATCAACCGCCACATCATCGAAAAAGGGTCAAGAAAAGAAAGGATAGAACATTTAGCAAGTATCGTTGAAATGTTTCTTGAACTTGCTATGCCAGATATAAAACATTTGGACAAAGAACAATCCTCTCATGAATTTTACGAACATGAAGAAGAAGGCAAACAAATTTATCCTACTACACAAAAAAATCAACAGCACCTTGTTTCAGGTAATCAATTACAGCCCATCTCAGCAGATGATGTAAAAACCTTCATAGAAAAAGAAATAAATTCAATCGACGACCCAGAATTCTTCAAAAAATATTTTGGAGATAATTAATTTATACTTTTAATCCCTCTCTTCTCTCTTGTCAATCTCTGTGAAAAGATTTTTAGTCCAGTTGTATACTCTATCAACCGTCATGTTACTCTCATTATCCTGATCAATGATTAGCCCGCAAAATTTCCCATCTACAACAGCCTTTGAATCATTAAATTTATAGCCTTCTATATCACAAAAGCCAATAATTTCAGCCTTACAAGTGATTATTTTGTCATATAATTCTCGTATACCACTCGCAAATTGGTCAGGAAATAAAGCACTATCTCCTAATCCAAACAATGCAATAATTTTATTTTTCAGCATTTGTTCATTTAATTTCGGAAGAAAGTTTTTCCAATCTTTCTGTATTTCACCATTAGCCCATGTTGGCGTCCCCATGATTATAAAATCGTATGTTTGTAATTCTTCCACATCAAAGGAACAGACATTTTTTATATCAATATTATGCCCTTTTATTGCTGAGGCAATAATTTCTGCGACATATGCAGTATTTCCTGTTGTAGTTCCATATAATATTAATATTTTCATTTTAGTTCACCTGCATAATATAACACCAAAATAACGGAAAAGATTTCTTTTTAACGAGATTCATTTTGTTTAGTCAACAACCATAATTCCAGATTTTTTTATAATTACATCTCTTTTTAAGACATCTGAGAGGTTAATTTCTGGAAGTTCAGGTGTAGAACTCACTATTTCCTGCGTGCCATCAGGGCACAAAATGAACGTATCTTCTGATTTTACACCCTTTGCAGAGGGATTCCATGCAAAAGCAGAACCAAATAGCAACTCTTTGCCGAAAAAAGATTTTAATAATTCTGGATAATGTTTATCTAATACAGGAAAGGTTTCATTAGGTTTCCCCTTGCATGTTCTACCTGCATATCCCGTTGCTCCCCCTTGATGATGATTATGCCATTCATTATCTGGGAATCCCATTACCTTATATGCATTTTGACATACCATAAAAACATCCCCTAAACTCCTTTCTGGTTGTGTTGCCTCCTGTATCATAACATCAACCCCACATATTCTTTTATAAGCATCTTTTATTTCTTCACTTATTTGCCCTACTTGTTTGAATCTTGTCAATGATACTACAAGTCCTTCTTTCATAAAACAGCCTACCACCATAACTATATTTTTAATCTTCTTATTTCCAATACCCGATAGTAATGCATTCTCCGTAGGTAAAGGATGTCTATATTTTTCTATTCGTTCATCACTTGCAACTAAAGATACAGGAACAAGACACCCTCTCTTATGCCCTTCATATACTAAACGGCTTGCCACCTCTGTTTCACTACTACCTTGCTGGATTTCTTTAAGTGTTTCAACCATTGCTTCACCAGCAAGTCTACCTAAATTCCTATATTTCTCTAATTCTGTTTCTGTCAACAATGCTCTTAAAACACTGAGTTCATTATTTACATTTTTTCCTAAACTTCCATCGTCAGACACCCATCTACTCTCATCAGTTATCTTAAAATACCTTTTTACTGCCTCTGAAGGGGACGATTCGAACCATAAAAAAGTTATTTTTTCACAGGGGTACTCACTGAGTTCTTCGTCCATGATTCTTGATTCTTCGATATTATTTCCAACATAAAAAACATTGCCCTCTTTAGTTACTAAAAGTGAATTTGCCCCTATATCTGTATACTTCCATATATAATTCCGTTTTCCACCTGTAGCCATTGCAAAATTATCAACCCGCGAAATTAAAATCCCTTCATAGTTATTTTCCTTCAAAAAACACTGTATCAGAGTAATTCTTATTTTGAACAATTCAAAATTGGTCATCATACAAAAGTCTCCTCTAAATTATTTTTTTAAGTAGAAATTAGATATAATATAAAATTATAAAATATTTATTAAAATGAAAGTAAAAAAATGGCGGACAAAGTATTAGCAAACAAAAAAATATTAATATTAGAAGATGAGCCTGATATTTCTAATTCTCTAAAATTTTTATTTGAGGCGGAAGGAGCAAAAGTGCTTACATCTGAATATGCCTATAAGGCGTTAGCACTTGCGGAGAAAGAAATGCCAGATTTATGTATTTTTGATGTTATGCTTCCAGACGAAAGTGGAATACAGTTATATGTCGAATTTAAATCCCATCCTTTCTTGTGTAAAATTCCTATAGTCTTTCTATCAGGTGTCAACGCTTATGAGTTAGGTAATAGCTGGACTGCAGAGAGAATTGCTAATGAATATGATGTCCCTCCTCCCAACAGTTTCATAGATAAGCCATTTAATTCTGACGATTTACTTAATGTTATCAAAAAAATATTAGAAAAAAGTTGTATATAAAATATCTATCTTACTTTATTTAATAATTTTAGCATTTCTTCCACGTCACAAAGACGCTTTCGAACTTTACCTTCTTTCTCTCCCTGTTCAAGTTCATATTGGTCTAATTTTTTCCATTCCTCATAAGTTATAAATTTAATATCTTTATCTTTTAAATATTGGATAAGATTGTTCCGTTGTGGATACTCACATAACGGTAGTGTAGGTAGGTCTGCCAATAAATTTTTAACTGTTTCCAAACTGTCAGGTTTATTATTTCCAATCAATCCTACTGGACCTCGTTTAATCCATCCTGTTACATATAAGCCATGTATAACTGTTCCTTCTTTAACAACCCTGCCAGCAATGTTAGGTATAATTCCTTTCATTTCATCATAAGGGACTCCTGGAAATTTATTTCCTCTATAACCAATACTCGAAATAATATAATCACACTCATGAACCTCTATTTCCCCACTGCCAGTTGCTTTTTGCTTATTGGGCATACCTTCCAAAACATTTTTTTCAAATAGAACTCTTTCAACTCTCCCCTGCCCTTCAATTCGTATAGGTGTTCTTAGAAAGAGGAAATATATCCTTCTTTTTCTTGTTGGTTTGGTCTCAGAAAATCTTTTAAGTATATCCATAATTCTTTGTAATGATGGACTTGCTTTTACTTCTTCATCGCTGGCTTCGTTTAAGATTAATTCTTCAGGATTAATTAATATATCAGTTTCCCCTATTTCTTCTAATGTTAATAATTCATTTTCCTTAAATTTTACTTGTGCAGGTCCTCTACGTCCAACAATATATATTTCTTTAATCTTACTTGTTTTCAATGTTTCCAATGCATTATCTGAAATATCTGTCCCTTTAAGTTCTTCTATTGGTCTGGTTAATATTCGTGCCACATCAATTGCTACATTGCCCATACCGATAATAAATACACGTTCCCTATCAAGTTTTATATCTAAAGATTGATATACAGGATGACAATTATACCATCCAACTATCGAGCTCGCAGTATAAGAACCATACAAATCTTCTCCAGGTATCCCAAGCCGTTGACTGGTTTCCATCCCACAAGCAAGGATTATTGCGTCATAAAATGGA
>JAIWNQ010000149.1 GCA_020216745.1 Candidatus Hydrogenedens sp. | reverse complement strand
CGTAACTCATTTAAGGATACATCTATCCCAACATCAACATTGCCAAAATAAATAAATCTGGGATTCTTTGCAATTTCGTCAAAGGCTTTAGAGACATTTCTAATGTTTTGACTATCTGGAGCAACACCTCGTCTAACAAGTCCAAAAGGGTCTGGATAGCGTTCATACATATCCACTTCACAATTAGGATTCAACCTTAAAAGATGTTCCGCAGAGAAAAATCCACTTGGACCACTACCTATAATTGCTATTCGATAATTCCTTTCCATGTAAATGAAATTCCTATATTGTTGTAGATTTTGTTATTATTAATAAATCAAATAATTATACATGAGAATAACCTATATATTAGGAGTTGCATTATGAATAGATACAAATTAAATAGACGTAGATTTCTTACTACAACATTAGCAACTTCAACAACTGTAATGTCTTTGTCATCTCTAACAAATGCATCTGAAGATAAAAATGACAGCACCTCTTCTTTGCCTTATGGAACCATTCGTGGCTTAAAAGTAAGCCGTTTACTTTTAGGTGGTAATTTGCTAACTCATTTTACACATAGTCGCGACCTAAAATATGTTTACAATCTTTGTGCTCATTACAATACTCCTGAAAAAATAATGGAAACGATGCAATTAGCAGAAAAACATGGTATTAACACTCTTGTTATTCATACTGTTCCTGAAATATTAAAAGTCCTCGAAGACTATCGATTTAAAAAAGGTGGAAAAATACAATGGATAGTCTGCCCAACCGCTTATCCAGATGCAGATTTTGATTTATATAAAGAACAGGTAAAACAACTCATAGACATTGGGTTAGATGCTCTCTACCTTTGGGGTGTGACCGCAGACAGATTAGTTCGTGAGAAAAAAATCTCTGTAATTAAAAAGGCAGTAGAATTGGGAAAAGAAAACGCACTACCTTCTGGAATAGGGGCACATGACCTCGAAGTTATCAAGGTGTGTGAAAAAGAAAAAATAGAACCCGATTTTTATATTAAAACATTTCATCATCATAATTATCCTACAGGGCCCAAAAAGGAGCAATTAATCGAACCTTATGCAGAAATTCCTGGCTATTGGTGCAAAGACCCAGAAGAAACTATCCAGGTTATGAAAGATGTTGAGGTACCATGGATAGCGTTTAAAGTTATGTCCGCAGGTGCCATCCCTCCAGAGGATGCTTTTCCTTATGTCTTTAATAATGGTGCTGACCACATTTTAGCAGGTATGTTTGATTTCGAGATAGAACAAGACGTACAAATTGCGAAGAAAGCCGTTGAGAATGTTAACAGAACACGGCCATGGAGAAGTTAATCTCTATTTAATATAAGTAATATCTTAGTACCTATTTTTACTTTAAGTTGTTTTTCCGCAGAACCACAGTTTACTGCTATTTCTAAGCGATTTCCACTTCCAAATAAACATAATGTTTGTCCTATACATACTTTTCCATAACTTGACGAAAAAGGAATTTTTTTTAAACCACCTTTTATCCTTGCGTATGAAGGAGTACAACCCTGTAAATGTTCTCTCTTTATATTCGTAACAGCATTACCAAAATGGTCTATATGTATTACTTCACCATAGATATAATTATCTTTTATATCAACACAAGGAATGTGAATAAGCTGAAAATCATCAACAATGTGTCCAAAGTCCTCACAATTTCCACCTCTGGCTAACTGAATAGCAAGAGGTGCCATAATATCCCTACCATGAAATGTATTGCTTATAAGTTGATTGGCAGTTTCAAAATATGTTACATGACGAGCCTCTGCATGTTTGTTCTTTATTACAAATGTTGCCACACCATTGTCAGGACATATCAAAAACTTTTGATTTTCATGAATTAATAAAATCCTTCGCTCCGTTCCTACCCCTGGATCTATTATTGCTATGTGGATCGAAGGTATTTGCCAATATTCCCACATTCGTTCTAAAAATAAAGCCCCTTCTATTATATTTTGTGGACTAATTTCATGAGACAAATCAATTATAGATATATTTGGCAATGCAGAAAACAACACCCCTTTTATCTCGGCAACGTAAGGGTCCTTATTTCCAAAGTCAGTAAGCAATGTAATATGTTTTATTTTTTCCATAGTCCATTCCTAAAAAGAATCTAAACGTTTGTATTTTATATTATAGTATAGACAAAACGTTTAGAACAGAAAGGATACTTTTATGAAGAACAAGATTTTAATATACGGTGCCTATGGATATACAGGTTTGTTAATTCTTGATGAATGCATAAAACAGCAATTACCCATTATTATTGCAGGAAGAAATGAGACCAAATTAAAAGAAGTTTCTCAAAAATACAATATAGAATATCGTGCTTTTTCTATTGATAATGTAAACGATATTGTAAATAATTTAGACAATATCCATGTCGTTATTCATTCCGCAGGACCATTTCAATATACTGCAAAAAATATGGTATTAGCATGTCTTGAAGCAGGAACACATTATATTGATATTACGGGAGAAATTGATGTATTTGAATGGATTGCAACCAAAGATTCGGAGGCAAAGGCTAAAAACATTATGCTCCTACCAGGCAGTGGTTATGATGTTGTCCCCAGCGATTGTCTTGCCTCTTATCTTAAATCATTATTACCCGATGCAACCCATTTGTCTCTTGCATTTTATACCACGGGGCGTCCATCCCATGGAACAATGTTAACTGCAATTGAAAGCATGGGAAAAGGTGGACAAATAAGAAAAGATGGCAAACTTCTATCTGTCCCACCTGCCTACAAAAAAATGAAAATTAACTTTGGTGAAGAAACAAAACTATGTGTAACTATCCCATGGGGTGATGTAAGTACTGCATATTACTCCACACAAATTCCCAATATAGAAGTTTATATGGCTATATCTAAAGGGATGAGTTTTATGTTGCAGGGAATTAAAGTAACACAAAACATTATAGGGACAGAACCAATACAAAATTTCCTAAAGAACCGTATTCCCGAAGGAGGTCCATCCTCAGAAGAAAGAGCAAAAAATATTGCCCTCTTATGGGGAGAAGTTAAAAATGAGAAAGGTATTTGTAAAAAAGCTGGGATGAAAACACCTGATGGCTATGACCTGACTGCAAGTTCAAGTGTCCTTATTGCTAAAAAAATATTAAACAATGACTATAAATCAGGTTTTCAAACACCTTCCCTTGCCTATGGCTATAACCTTGCATTAGAACTACCCAATGTTAAACGTTGGGACATTAACGAATAAAATTCAAAACCTTCCTTTTGTCAGACACGTCCAACATGTCCGACACGTCTGATATGTCCGACGTGTCTGACCCATCCATTAAAGACTATTCCCCATACGCATCCTTATCACAATATACTGTAAAATTCTTTGATAATAATAGCAAAGATGCTGGAAAATGGGTGGTAATTTCACCTTTCAATAACAATTTTAACGTCTCTTTCTTTGATGTCCCCTTTACTATTAAAATAATTTCTTTTGAATTTAATATTTCCTTGAACCCAAGTGTATAACCGTGTGTAGGTTTTTCTTGAGCTTTATTAAGCATAGAATGAGTTAGATAATGAGCAGGTACAATGTGAGCCTCTGGAATTATTGTATCCGCAGGAAAGTTTAATCCAATATGTCCATCTACTCCAACCCCTAAAATACATACGTCAATACCATTATATTGACTTATTAAACTTTTTATACGTTCACATTCATCTTCAGGATTTCCCGCATCACTTCGAAATCCTAACAGTTGTTTGTCATTTATTCCAAGTGGTTGGATAATATTCGCTTTTATATATGTTTCACATGTAGACGGGTCATTAGGTTTTATTCCACCCCATTCATCCAACTTTAATATTTTTATGTTTCTAAATAATTCAGAGTGCTCGGGAAATAAACGATAAACCCCAATAGGACTTTCTCCCGTTGCAACGCAAATTAATGCTTTAGGATTTTTGCCTACTGATAAAACTACCTGTTCAAATGCATTTCTGCATACTTCTTCGTATGTGGAACATACGTTTAAACCAAACATACGATTCTATTGTGCCTCGGTTTCTTTTTCAGAATAACGTTCAAGGATTGCAGGAATTTTGTCTGGCGTTACTTGTCCAAATATTTCCTCATTAATTTCGACAACAGGTGCTAAACCACAACATCCCAAGCATCGTGTTCCTTCAAGAGAGAATAACCCATCTTTGGTAGTTTCTCCAAATTGTATTCCGAGTTCCTCTCTTAATTTATCTACAACCCGTTCTGCTCCTTTTACATAACAGGCTGTACCAAGGCAAACACGAATAAGATATTTTCCTCGGGGAACAAGACGGAAAAAGTGGTAAAAGGTAGCAACTCCAGATACTTTTGCCATGGGTACCTGTAATAATTGGGCAACCGCATCCATTTGTGTTTTTCCAAGAAAACCATAATGTTCCTGAACCAATTGGAGTATCTTGATTAATTTACTTTCCGGATTGTCTTCTTTTTTACATTCTTCAATAAATTCAACAATATGTTCTGGAAGTGCCTTTTTGGCAAATTCTTCAACTTCCTTCCAATTATCTGTTGTTTGTTGGATATTTTGATGTGCACACATTATCGTATTCCTCTCGGTAATCTGGGGTGGTAGTGTGTATGTAACAATTGGTGAGCCCGTTCACTGCCTGGGGCTCCCAAAAATTCCCTATATACCTGCTGAATTGATGGATTATGATTTGAACTTCGTATATTCTTATTACTATCTATCTTATACAGAGCCTGTGCCCTTTTGGCTAAAAGTTCAGGGTCAAGGAAATGATAACCTTCAGGTGGATAAGGTTGTCCCCCACCACCAATACATCCCCCCGGACATGCCATAATCTCTACAATATGGTATTGTTTTTCACCTGATATGATTCTGTTTAAAATCGTTTTGGCATTTGTTAAACCGTTAGAAACCGCAACATTAATCTTATAATTGCCAAATGTAACCTCTGTTTCTCTTAAGCCTTCTACAGCACGAACATCTGTAAATTCCATCTTTTCCGGAGGTAATCCAGTTAGAACTTCACATGCCATTCGTAATGCCGCTTCCATAACACCTCCAGTTGTGCCGAAAATATCAGCCGCACCACTGGACTCGCCTAAGGGGTTATCAAATTCACTATCGGGTAAATCTTTTAAATCAATTCCGTAACATTTTATCATCCAAATGAGTTCCCGAGTAGTCAAAACAGCATCTGTATATGGTGTACCATCAGCCATCTTATGCTCATCTCGGTCTGCCTCATACTTTTTAGCAACGCAGGGCATCACCGCTACAACAAAAACATCTTTCGGGTCTTTCTTTATCTTCTCCGCATAATATGTTTTTAATAGAACAGAAGTCATACTCATAGGGCTTCTGCAAGTTGATGCAAAGGGAATCATCTCAGGATAAAATTTTTCTAAAAAGTTTATCCATCCAGGCGAACAACTTGTTAAAAGAGGAAGTCTTTCTTTTTTCTGTATTCTCTTCAAAAACTCAGTGGCTTCTTCGACTACTGTTAAATCCGCTCCAAAATTTGTATCAAAAATAGCATCAAAACCAAGTAAGCGGAGTGCAGTTACCATTTTTCCAGTGGCCGGAGTTCCAGGCTCCATACCAAAACCTTCACCTATCGCCGCACGAATGGAAGGCGCTGTTTGTATGACAACATGTTTCTTCGGGTCTGCCAACGCATTCCATACCTTCTCCGTATGGGATTGTTCTATGAAAGCGGCTACAGGGCATACCATTATACATTGCCCGCACTGGATACATACAGATTCATCCATGGCTGAACCATGTGCAGGCATCACTTGGGTATTAAAACCTCTTCCATGTTGACTTAAATTATAGACCCCTTGAACTTCCGCACAAACACGGACACACCGTCCACATAAAATACATTTTTCTGGAACTCGAACAACAGATTTACTTCTTTTATCTTCTGGAAAACGCTTTCGTTCTCCAGAAAACAACCTTTCACGAACACCTAACGAATAAGACAAATTTTGAAGTTCACAATTCCCATCCCGTTCACAGGTCTGGCAATCTTGTGGATGGTTGTCTAATAGTAATTCAACAATATCTCTTCTTGCTCGACGAATTTCAGGGCTGTTCGTCTTAATCTCCATTCCTTCCCATACCTTTGTACTACAGGAAGTCATGTAAAAATCAAAACCCTTAACCTCAACAATACATACACGACAGGAACCCTGTAAACTTAAATCAGGGTGGTAGCATAAACGAGGTATCTGAATCCCAATCTTTTCCGCCGCTTCCATGATGGTTGTTCCTTCAGGAACAGACACGTCTCTATCATCAATCTTTATATTTATCGTTTTTACTTCTTTTATTTTAGGTTTATTCATATACAAATCCTTGATTTATCTTTATTAAAGTTTTTTCACAGCTTTAAATCTACAAACTTCAAAGCATCTACCACATTTGATACATTTTGCAATATCAATCACATGCACTTCTTTTCGCTCCCCTGTAATACATTGCACAGGACAATTCTTAGCACACATTGTGCAACCCACACATTTCTCTGGATCTATTTCATAATGAATCAGTGAACGACACTTCCGAGATGGACATTTTTTATCTCTGACATGGGCTAAGTATTCTTCCTTAAAATAGGTTAAAGTACTCAATACAGGGTTAGGTGCTGCTCTACCCAATCCGCATAGAGATGATTTTTTAACTAACTTGGCAAGTCGCTCTAACTTTTCTAAATCTTCCTCTGTGCCTTTTCCTTCTGTAATTCTGATAAGAATTTCTAATATCCGTTTAGTTCCCTCTCTACAAGGTGTGCATTTGCCACAAGATTCATCCTGACAAAATTCCATATAGAATTTTGCCACATCAACCATGCAATCATCCTCGTCCAATACAATCATACCGCCACTACCCATGATTGAACCTAATTTCCCTAACGTATCAAAATCTACAGGGGTATCAAAATATTTTTCAGGTATACAACCACCCGCAGGTCCTCCAGTTTGTATGGCTTTGGCTTTTTTACCTCCCGCAGGTCCCCCTCCTACCCCATATACTATATTCCGTAATGTTGTGCCCATGGGAACTTCCACAAGCCCAG
This sequence comes from Candidatus Hydrogenedens sp., assembly GCA_020216745.1. Classification (GTDB taxonomy): domain Bacteria; phylum Hydrogenedentota; class Hydrogenedentia; order Hydrogenedentales; family Hydrogenedentaceae; genus Hydrogenedens. The sequence continues at coordinate 2,901 of JAIWNQ010000149.1, read as the reverse complement.
TCCTCTGAATTTTTCCAGCAAGTGCAAATACTTTTGTCCCTCCACTTCGACTTGTCCCTATCTGTGAAAACCATTCAGGTCCGTAAACAATGATAGGCGGAACGTTAGCAAAGGTCTCTACATTATTAATTACCGTAGGTTTGCCCCATAGTCCACTCTCTGTCGGATAAGGAGGTCTAACACGAGGTTGGCCACGTTCCCCTTCTATAGAGTGAATTAAAGCAGTTTCCTCACCACATACAAAGGCTCCTGCACCTAAACGGATTTCAAGATCAAAATTAAAAGTACTACCTAATATGTTTTGCCCTAATAAATTATGTCTTCTACACTCTTCAATAGCGTTATTTATTCGTTCTACCGCTAAAGGATACTCCGCACGAATATAAAAATAACCTTTTTGTGCCCCTATAGCAAAACCTCCTATTATCATCCCCTCAACTATACTAAATGGGTCGGACTCTAACATACTACGGTCCATAAATGCACCAGGGTCACCTTCATCCGCATTACAAATAATATAACGGATTTTCTCTTTTGCTTTACGTGCACTTGCCCACTTCATACCTGTGGGGAAACCACCTCCACCTCTCCCCCTCAATTTGGATTCCGTTATTTGTTTCACTACCCATTCAGGGTCGTCTTTTTCTAAGACTTCCTTTAATGCAAGAAATCCTTTATAATGAATATAATCATATATGTTTTCCGGATTTACCACACCTGCATTTCGTAAAGCCACACGTGTTTGTTTATTAAAGAATGCTACATCTCCATATAAATTATAAAACCTCTGACTTATAGGCTTTTCTTTTACAACCAGATGTTGAACCACTTTACCTTTCTTAAAATGATTCTCTATAATTTCCTCTGCATCCTTTATAGTTTTGAGCTTATATATAACATTATCAGGTCGAACCATAACCTGAACTGTTTGTTCCTTTTTCTCTCTTATTGTGCAAAAACCTAAACACCCAATATGGGTCAGCCATACCTCATCAGGTTTTAATCCAGATTCTGCAAGTTTCATTTCAAATTGAAACCTTAAACCACTCTCTAATGCACCACCACAACCAGAACCGTCACACATCAAAACATGATATTTACAAGAATCAGGAGTCTTGTCCAATAGATGTTCCTGAACTATTTTCCCGCCGATGATGTGGTCCATAAAAATTCTATGAACCGTATCCCGTTTTACTAACTGATATTTTACCGGTAATTTGCCCGGTATAAATACACCAACTATCGGTTCACAACTACATCTACCTGTGCAACCCGTCTTTTCTAAGATTATATCTTGCCTTCCAGAAGATGCAATGTGTTTCTGAAATTCCTCATATACAACCTGAGAACCTGCCGCATGTTCACAGGTCGCAGAACCTACACGAACTCGAATTTTTTCTCCATAACCCAAAGAATTTCGAAATTCTTCGGCTTTCTTAAAAAGTGCTTCATAATTATTGTTTACACTATTCATATAACATCTTTCTTATATAAATTGTTTTTATAGTTTATTCTTCAAAATTTATTCGAACATATTATAACAAATTTGAAATCCTATTTTCAACCTAACTATATGACATACAATAAATAGCATAATTTGTGATTCATTTAACGATTTACCCTTTCTCAACTCTTATTATAAATGGGTCTGTAAATATATCCGATTCATCTCGACTGGTACTTGAAAATTCGGATATAATTGCTCCGTCTTCTCCTGCTTGGAACCAATGTAATGTGTTCGGTGGTAGTGTGTACTGTTCACCCGGATGTAACTCTATTTCATGCCAAACCGTAAAATAATCTTTTTTATCTTCCGGTATTTTTGCTTTAGGATGTCTTGTTGGTTCTCCTTCTGTATATAAATACACTTTACCCCAACGACAACGAAAAGTTTCCATTTTTCCAGGGTCATTTTCAACAGGTGGATGTTTATGTTCTGGACATATCATCCACGGGAACATAATCAATTCTTTTGCACAATACCGTTCATTATTGACATAGGTAATAATTGCCAATCCTATTTCCTCAAATCGCCCTAATCCAAATTCAGCAATTTCAATTTTATCCTTCTCATCCTTTGTTATAACTATTTGAGCCTTATTTAATAGCTCAATAACATTCTTACAATAATAATCAATCTTATCCTTTGACAACATAAAATTCTCCTTTATGTAAAATTATAACCTTTTAACAAATGTAATATAAAAAAAATAACGTCATTAAATTATAAATTAAAAACGAACGAAAACATCAATAAGAACCTATTTCTGCAAAAACTACCTCAAAACCCCTACCTGTGTTTTAAACTACTTTAACATTCCTATTGACTGAATAAATATTTTATCATAATATCAATAAAAGAATTCCATCATCATCCCTAAAAAAAATAACACAGACACCCCTACCCGTGTCTTTTTAATTTTCAATTACTTAATTGAAAGAACATTTAACTACAGATTACACAGAGAACCACAGAACTTTTTTAATTCTTTCCTCCATGCCCTATACAGTTTATTTCTTTTCTAAAGGTATAATGTAGTGGGAGCATCCCTGCTCCCCTAAAAAAATAACCATTAACATCCAATCTATCAATTCGTGAGCAAGTCTGTCCCCGCTATATTATGTAATAATTTCCCACAGGCAAAAATATCTGTGCTACTTTATAATTCCTGGGCAGTAGCCGTCTTCACCATCAGGGCAGGGATGATAACCACTCATGTTAAAGAATTGTATTAATCGCAATAACTCGCTTAAACTGATAGTCCAATCCTGTGGATTGTAATCGGAACCATGAGGAATGCAACTCCTATCACCCGGTCCGGGGTCATAGCCATCTTCGGTCCCTGCCTCACAATGATATTCTCCAAAGTTGAAGAATTGTATCACTCGAAGCAATTCAGA
>JAIWNQ010000290.1 GCA_020216745.1 Candidatus Hydrogenedens sp. | reverse complement strand
CCCCGGTTAATGGCGGCCGTAACTATAACGGTCCTAAGGTAGCGAAATTCCTTGTCGGGTAAGTTCCGACCTGCACGAATGGCGTAACGATCCGAGCATTGTCTCAAGGGTGGGCCCGGTGAAGTTGTAATACCTGTGCTGATGCAGGTTACCCGCGATAGGACGGAAAGACCCTGTGCACCTTTACTACAGCTTGGTATTGGGTTTAGTTGAACTATGTATAGGATAGGTGGGAGACTGCGAAGCCGGAGCGCTAGCTTCGGTGGAGTCGCCCTTGGAATACCACCCTTAGTTTAATTGAATCCTAACTCCGAACCCGTGAAACCGGGCGGAGGACAGTGCCTGGCGGGTAGTTTGACTGGGGCGGTCGCCTCCAAAAAAGTAACGGAGGCGTCCCAAGGTTCCCTCAGCATGTTTGGAAATCATGCGTAGAGTGCAATGGCATAAGGGAGCTTAACTGTGAGACCGACGGGTCGAGCAGGTGGGAAACCAGGGCATAGTGATCCAGCGGCTCTGTATGGGAGGGCCGTTGCTCATCGGACAAAAGGTACGCCGGGGATAACAGGCTGATCTCCCCCAAGAGTTCACATCGACGGGGAGGTTTGGCACCTCGATGTCGGCTCGTCACATCCTGGGGCTGGAGCAGGTCCCAAGGGTTCGTCTGTTCGCCGATTAAAGTGGCACGCGAGCTGGGTTCAGAACGTCGTGAGACAGTTCGGTCCCTATCCATCGCGGGCGTAGGAGACTTGAGGAAATCTGCCCCTAGTACGAGAGGACCGGGGTGGACGGATCTAGGGTGTTCCAGCTGTCACGCCAGTGGCACCGCTGGGTAGCCATGTCCGGCCGGGATAAGCGCTGAAAGCATCTAAGCGCGAAGCCCCTTCCAAGATGAGGTCTCCCTTGGCCGTAAGGCCACTAAAGAGCCCTGGAAGACTACCAGGTTGATAGGCTGGAGGTGTAAGCATGGCGACATGTTTAGCCGACCAGTACTAATAGCTCGTGAGGCTTGGTCTTATGTTCTCATAAGACAGATAATTCCCCTACGAGCCCATGTTTCTTATTCTTGTCCTACCTTGCATTCACTGTCGATGTCTTTATAAAAGTTTAATTTATACGAGTTTGCCGGTGACTATAGCGGTAGGGAAACACCCGTTCCCATTCCGAACACGGAAGTTAAGCCTACCAGCGCCGATGGTACTGCGGGGCTTCCCCCGTGGGAGAGTAGGTCGTCGCCGGCATTTTTTTTGTTTTAAACTGTCGAACCAGTCGAACGTGTCGGATTGGTCAGAAAAAAGTATTGGTGGAGTGGTTTTGGTGTATAATGTAAATAACAACACTTAACATAAGAAGACATAAAATGAAACACATTACATTACAACTAATTAAAGAGTATCTGGAACGATTCGGCTGGAAAAATTATGAAGCGGTAAATGAACCTTTTGAACAAGAAGGGATAATTTATACAGGTTGGCGTTCTTCAGAAAATAGTCCTGTGTATATGGTGTGCATTGACCCGATGATAGAAAAGAAATGCCTTTCCTTCCGAACCCAAAATCTAATAAGAGCACCATTTGATAAAATACCCAAAGAACAGATACTTAATTTGCTTTTAGCGTTAGAATGGATTAATTATCGTATCATCATAGGGAAGTTTGCTTATGAACCTGTCTATGGTGATATTCGCTTTTCAATAGACCTGCCTATTGATGAAAATACAATTTCTTATGAACAATTTGTTCATTCTTTAGGGCTGGTCGTGGAAGTAGTGGAAACTTATGCCCCTATAATTGTAATGATTTTGGAAGGGAAGGTTACTGCGGAACGGTTTATTCAGAATGATTTGAGGGGTGAAGTTCTTTTAGAAAAAACCATGATGAGCAAGATATTGAAAGATTTACTCAGCGGATTGGGTAGAGTTAATTTAAATTGAATTGGGCAGGACACGTCGGACGAGTCAGACAAGTCGGACACATTTTTTCATACTTGCAATTTGTGAGATAATTTACACATAATAAGAAATCTATTTATCGTCTTTTTTGATTCCCTTTTAATAAATACTAAGATGAGGTGTTGTTTTATGATGCGTATTTTACATCCAAATGAGGATAGGGGAAATTCGTTCAGGGAACTATATACAAAATATGTAGGGCATGGTCAACAAACCTATACTCCCTCACAAATTGTTGTTGAGAAAGCCCAAGGGGTATGTTTGTGGACAGTGGATGGTAGAAAATTATACGATTTCACTTCAGGTGTGTTGGTCAGTAATTTAGGGTATGCACATCCTCTATTTGAGAAGAAGTTTAAAGAATATTACAGTGCATATCCGAGAAATACTTATAACATGATTACACCTGTTCAGGTGGAAGCATCAAAGCGACTGGTCGAAAGTTTTGGATATGCTAAAGCCCAAAAAATATTATGGTCGGCAAGCGGTTCGGAAGGTATTCAGAAAGCGATGTGGACTGCTCTACATAGGTATCCTGATAGACATATTATTCTTGCAACACGTCACGGTTTTCATGGAAAAAAAGGACTTGCGTCCGATGTAACAGGTGATAGCAGTCCGAATCCGAATGTTCGATGGGTATCGTTTCCGATGGGTGAAGGCTATGGTGAGGATTATTATCAAAAAGAATTAGACGAATTATGGAAAACATATCCAAATAAGATTGCTTTATTAATTACCGAGCCATACTTAGGAGCCAAAGGGTCTTATCATCCGCCGAAATGGTATCATCAATTATTGCAAAAATGGTGTAATTTACATGATATACCTTTTATTTTTGATGAGGTTCAGTCGTGTTTTGGCAGAACAGGTAATATGTATGCTTTTCAAACATATGGAGTAGAACCCGATTTGGTTGTCTTAGGGAAAGGTATGGCGAGTGGAGAGCCCGCCTCAGCTGTTGTAGGTAGAGAGGATTTAATAGAGGCATTGGATTATGGTGAAGCATCCGATACGTTTAGCGCAAGCACATCTGCTTGTTGTGCTGTTTGTGCGACTATGGACGTTTTTGAAGAAGCAAAGATTGTTGAGCATGTGAAATGTACCGCACCAGTATTACATGAATTGTTGATTAAGTTGAAAGAAGAATTCCCGTTTATTACAGATGTGCGAGGTGAAGGGATGGTCTACGGTATAGATTGTGTAAATGCAGACATAGCAAATCGATGTGTGTTAGAGGCTTATTATGGGACCGGCAACGAAGGTGTTCATTTTTTAGGTCCATTAGCGAAAAAAGTTCTTCGTGTCAGTCCGCCATTAGTAATAACGAAAGAAGAACTGGAATATGCGTATCGGTTATTAGTTTCCGCATGGAAACGTATCTAAGTGGAAAAATTGGATATGAATGAAAGTAAATTAGTAGATGAATTATTGATGTTGATGAGAAAAGTATCGCTATTTACTGAGGAAGTAGCGAGGCAAAAGCAGGAACATGTTCAATCAAAGCAAGATTATTCACCAGTGACAATTGCTGATTATGGAGCCCAAATTCTTGTTGGTTATTGGTTAAGTCAGAATTATAGTGGCGATGCTTTAATTGCTGAAGAATCGTCCAAAGCATTGTTAGAATCTGGAGAACAAAATTTCCTTGAAAATTTATACCAGTTGTTATCTCTTTACGAAAATAATTTAAAGAAAGAACATATTCTCCAATATTTAGACTTTAATTCTGACATCACAAATCCCAAATCTTTCTGGGTATTAGACCCTCTGGATGGTACAAAAGGCTTTTTGCGTGGAGACCAATATGCCATTTCATTAGCATATATAAAAGATAGGGTGCTCGAACTGGGTGTTTTGGCATGCCCTCGACTTCGACTTCCGAATATTATTAAAACGGATACCGCAGGTTGCGTCTTTTTTGCACAGAAAGGGCGAGGGGCATGGGTTACATCATTAGTAGATAAAGCAGAATGGTTCCCAATTCATGTCTCAGAATGCACCCGTTTTGAAGATGCGAGATTGCTTCGTTCCTATGAATCCAAGCATACAAATTTGAGAGATACAGAACAATTTCTGTTGAAATCAAGAATTACAAAGAGCGTGCCGATAGATAGTCAAGTAAAATATGGGCTATTAGCAAGTGGTGAAGGCGAAATTATTCTCCGCTTTCCACCAGAAGAGAATCCTGAATATCGCGAGAAGATATGGGACCATGCAGGTGGTGCTATTGTATTAGAAGAAGCAGGTGGAAAAGTAACGGATGTGCGTGGTGCCTCGTTTCAATTTAATGGAGATCCTTTATTAAAAAACTCTATCGGTGTGTTTGCTTCTAATGGTTATTTACATCATTTAGGTTTGGAAATATTGAAAGAAATATTGCAACATGAGAGGAAAGGGTAACAATGAAGGTAGCTGTTATCGGTGCTGGTATTGCAGGATTAACGACTGCATATTTTTTGTCTGATAAGCACAAGGTGTTCGTATATGAAAAATCAAACCGACCTGGAGGTGGTATTTTTTCCATTAAATACAAAGAAGAGAATCTGGAGTCAAATATAGATTTAGGGTTTACAGTCTATAATAGGACTCATTATCCAAATCTTGTAAATCTGCTGGACAAATTAAATTTGCGTTCTCAGGAAGTTCCCAAACGAGTTATTATTAATTATTCCAAGCAGGGTTTATGCTGGTGTTTGGGTGAAAAATTTCAGAGTTTCCCCTTTGTAACTTCATATTTTAAGCCCGTCAATTATAGAGTTATGTCTGCTTGGAAAAAACTTAAAAAGCAAAGTAAACCATTTTTAAATAAAAAGGATCTTAAAATATCTTTATCAGAATATTTAGATGAACAAAAAATTCCTGTGGATGTGCAGAATATATTTATTCTACCATTAGTTCAATCTTTTTGGTGTGGTTTAACCAGTACGTTAAAGGAAATTCCAGCCTATTCCTTCTTTTCTTTTTTAGATAGGATGGGATTCTTGGATGATGATGAAGAATCACAGTGGCGAGTAGTTCGTGGCGGTGCATTCCGAATCATTAGCCAGATTATATCAGGGCTAATTTATCCTATCCGTTTTCAAACAGAAGTTACGTGTGTTCGTAGGCACCCTGACTATGTAGAAATTACCACACGTTCTGGTGAGAAAGAAACGTTTGATGCGGTTGTTATTGCAACACCAGCAGACGAAGCATTGAAAATATTAGAGAAACCGACGGAATCCGAGACAGCAATATTAGGCTCCTATGGATATGAGCAGTTTAGTATAGCATTTCATAAAGATGAGCGATTTGCCCAGACTGCCTTAAAAACCCCATTCTCATGGTATATACAAGCGAGTGGAGACCCAACAAAGATTCCTCCTGTTATAACATGGGATATAAATCAACTACAACAATTACCATTTAAGTCGAGGCTATTTTTGACTATTGCCCCTCGTGAAGGATGTATCCCGAAAGATAAACTTATTTATATGTTTCAACGAAAGGCACCAAAAGCCACATGGAAAATGTTAAGTGTCCAAAGAAGATTCAGCGAAATATCAGGAATGAATAGAACATATTATTGTAGCGATTATTGGGGAGAAGGAATGCTTGAAGATTCTATTGAAACGGCGATGCAAGTAGTGCAGATGTTAAGCAAGGAGAAAAGGAATATTTAGAAAACATGGTTGCCCTTCTCTATACGGATATGTTATCGCTTACGGATACGGGGTTGGTGAACTTTTATATCAGGTTTTGAAGAGGGCATATTTTCAGAGGAAGTTTGGTCCGTATTAGATGGTGGTGGAGATGGAGGATTTGTTTGTTCCTTCCACCAATTTGCCCATTGTTGAGGTGATGCAGGCAAATTCATCCCTGTTTTTTGACTTAAAATAGTTGCAACTCTCAACGATAAATTTGGATTTTTCTCCATAACCTCTATAAAAAATGGGACTATTATTTCCAATGGGTAATTACCCACTTTTTCTAATAGGTATTCTGCTACCTTTGGAGCAACGGGTATTTCTCCTAATAATATTCGCCGAATCTGTTCTTCTGAATAAGTCCCTCCATATTCGGATATAGCATGAGCAGAAAGAAGTGCCACAGAAACAAAAGGACTTTGTATCACTTGAAGCCATTGGTCTATAGGTGTTGAATGAGGCATGTTTGCTAATGCCTGAACACAGGTGTAAGCCATTTCTTCGGAGGAACTGTTTTGAAATTCATTCCAAAGTAAAGGAACAGATTTCTCTGAACGAATTCTGCCCAATGTATAAATAATAGCCCGATGTTGAGGAGGAGGCAATTGTCTTTCCTTTAAACGTTGTATTAACGGTTCCTCTAATTCCTGCTTCAAATCGGGCAGGAGTTGATTTAAAATTAATGCCTGGTCTGCTGTACCGTTGGCAAGATATTTTAATAATTCTTGAACAAAATATTCTGAATTCTTGGAATATATTTTCTTACAGGCTGAGAGTTTCATTTCGTAGGATGGGAAGGTGAATAGTTCTTCGAATTTGGGTAACCAATCAGGATCGTTTGAAGCAAAAATCTGTTCCTTTAAGATGGGGTCTGTTGTTTTTGAGAGAACATTCGATGGGAAAGTGGTTTCATGGTCTTGAAGAAATAGATTTATTGGCAACTTTGGTGATTCATCAGGAATAAGGAATTCATAATGAACCGATTGATTTAATTGTTCTATTCTTTTTGAAGTATTCTCGACAAGAGCTGGGTCCGAAGTTATTTCCGAAGTGTTTATTGTCAAAAATTGATTTTCATCACAAAAACAGAAGAGAGGAAGAAGAAAGATTAAGGGCAAAACTTTTTTCCACAATGTGTCATTCTTGTTTTGAGTAATGAACATATTACCTTGTTAGCTCCAGCAATTGTCCCTCACCAGCTTTTAAGTTAAATTTAACGCCGTTACCTTTTATCTCTTTTATCTGGTCACAGTCTAATATTTTTATTGTTTTAAAACGATGAGAAAAATAAATAGACACTTCTCGGTATGGAATATCCTCCCATTCTTTGCTTATTCTACAGTCTACAACCATAGCAAGTGCGTTTTCCCCTTTTTTTTCTAAAATACCAACTATAAGGTATTTATCCATCGCATCGATTACACTTCCTATCCCTGGTTTTTTTAAGCCTTTTATTTTTTTCATCTCTGGGTTTTCTGGGAAGGCGGTGCTGAAAATGGCAGTAGATTCTCTTGAAACAATATAATCTCCCCAAAAAGCTATTCGATTGTTTACCTCTTTTGCGATGGTATATAAAGGGGTATAATTACACGACTTTGTTCTATCATCCATAGACTCCTCTTTGAGGAGGCTATTCTGAAAAGCACTACCTCCATAATGAAAATACCAAATTCCCTTTGCTCCGAAGGCAATCGCAAGATATGCAGGGAAGCGAATTAATGAATCACTGGGGAAAAAGGTGTATTTCGTTCCAGGCAAACCTTGAACATAAAACATAGGCCAGAAAACAAGTCCATATTTTTTGCATTCGCTACTCCACTTTGCATATTCGGAGATATATTTTATAGCCAGCATGTCTGATGGAAGATGCCATTCATTTAAAGGGGGATATATTTGTGGATTAGAAAAAGGATTATTAAATTTTGCCAGATTTTTTGGTGGAATCCATCCGCAAAGCCATGGTATAAGTTGTGGTTGTGGTCGTTGGTATAGAAAATCGGTGCATGCTTTTGTTCTCGGAGTTATTTCTCCTTGGTCATCACCGAGCAAAAAACCTAACATGGCTGGATGATTGGCGACTGCATCATAAAGGAATTTTAGTTCTTCAAGACTTGCACGATGTTCAAAAGGATTTTCATAAGGCTCTACCCATTTTTTCCCTCCCCATGGCTCCTCATTTTTCGTGAGTGTATCAAACATAACCCAAAGGTTATATTTTTTTGCATAGTCAAGTTTTTTTATTGCTTTATCAATATCAGACATATCATTCATATATTGGCTCATAATTAACACATTAAAACCAGCTTCTTTATAAAGGTTAAGTTCTAAATCATCTGCCCCTGGAGACCACCACGCACCTATAATAAAACCTTTGTAACGGAAATCCCAACCTTCCAGTAGTTTCGATGTTTGAAAATCGCTCTTTGCTGGAGAAGATACGATAAGGAAAAGGATAGCCAATTTTATGAGAGTTTTATTCATTTATTCTCATCCTTAATCATTACAGAGGATAAATTTTAATATACGATTAATTATCTATTATAGTCAATCCTAACCTATTTTTAGTTGCCCGATGGATTGAATGGTGTTGTTTTTCAACAATATCAGAGTGCTTTGTTGAAAAAGGTTGGCATAAGGACATAAGACGTGTGAATAAAAAGTTTAAAAAGGTATTGACAAAATTTAAAGTTTATTGTATAATCTATTCTCTTTTTAATGTTTGTTTTTAATTTTTAAATAGATGGGTATTTTTTAAATGTCTAATTAATACAAGGAGGATAACAATGCCACTTAGATTTTCAACCACACTTAATATTTTTGACTCGGTATACGATGGCTACTGTAAAGAGGGGTATCGTGAGCCAATAAAATTTACAGAAGCGTTGATGGTAATATCGAAGATTAAAAAAATATCTGCTGTTGAGCTTCGTCATTCGGATATTACAAGTGACCTAACTGTAAAAACAGTAAAGAGGATGTTGAAAGATTATGATTTATTTTGTTCCGCAGTTTCGGTAGATTATTCAGAGAGTAAAAAATATGCTTTGGGGGCATTGGGTCATCAACATCCAAAAATGAGAAGTTCTGCAATTGATGAAGGACGTAAGGCAGTGGATATTGCCAGAGGATTAGGCACAACAGAGGTAGTACTTCGGCTATATACCGATGGGTCAGATTACCCGTTTCATGTAGATTATTTAAACCAATGGAATACCATTATCTCCTCTGTGAAAACAGTCGCTAAATATGCTTCGCCAGATATAAATGTATCAGTCTTATATAAGCCACGTGAGCCACGAAAATTTATAACTGTTTCTTCTGGGGGACGAGCCTTAGCAATGTGTCAGGAGATTGCAATGAAAAATATTGGAGTTGCAATTAGTTTTTCTAATTCGTTAATGGCTGGTGAAATACCTGCGGAAACCATCGCTCAGGTGGCAAGAGCAGGAAAACTGTTTCAAATGTATTTGAATGATACGTGCTTACCATCGGATGATTTGCTTGTTCCTGGTGGTTATCATTTATGGGAACTCCTTGAAACATTGTTTTATTTAAAGACTGCAAAGTATAAGGGATATTACAACCTCGATTTGCGTTCCCCACGAATGGAGCCGATATACGCTCTGCAAATAGCCATAGGGAATATAGAAATTATGGATAAGAAATTGGAAAAATTAGATATAACTGAATTAAGAAAAGCCCAAAGGACATTAGACGCAATAGAAAGCCAGAAAATAATCCGTCGCGTCATGTTTATCTAACTACTTTACTAAAACAACATGTGTATATCGGGCATCTGATTACATATCAGATGCCTTCCTTTATATTAGAATTAAAGTCTCACTATTCTTCCCCCTTAATGGTAGGCTTGGTTTTGATTAGGTATTGACGTCATTTCTCGAGGAAGAAAAACGTCCACAATTTAAGTTTTTGGACGAACGATATTTGTGCTCCCCTTAAATTTGCCCCATCTAATTTTGAATCAGAAAGATTGACACCGACAAGATTTGCTTTTTCAAGGTTTGCCCCTGAGAGGTCTGTTTTCAGCATTTTTGCACCACTATAACTTGCCTCGCTGGAGTATACATGTTTTAAGATGGCTGTACTGAGATTAGCTCCAGATAGGTCTGCCTCGACTAAACAAGCTTCGTGAAGATTGGCAGCGGAAAGATTTGCCATTACTAAACGAGCACGTCGGAAATCAGCACGGATTAGACAAGCCTGTTTCAAGTTTGCACCTGTTAAATCAGCCCCGCAAAATTTAACGTTTGTCCCATTGACTTCGCGAAGGTCTGCTCCTCGTAATCTTCCTGCACTAAAGTCCGCATCTTTTAAGTTTGCCTCTCTCAAAATACCATCGGATAACTTACATCTAAATAAAACTGCATTCATTAAGTCGGCGTTGGAAAGACGTGTCTTTTTCATGTTTGCATCGGATAAATTTGCATTTCGAAGTATTGCACGCTCTAAATTTGCTTCACTCAAATCTGCATCTGTTAAGTCTGCACCTATTAAATTTGCCCCTTCCAAATTGGCTTTCTCTAAATTGGCACGGATGAGTCTTGACCCCATAAGACAGGCACCTTTAAGATTCACCCCTCTTAAGTCTGCATCCATTAAATCGGCTTTCGTTAAATCAAAGCCAGCCAAATTAAAATTAGATAGGCTCACCCCTGTTAAATCAAGCGTTGTTTGGGGGTTTGACGCACGCCAACGGGCAAGTGATTCAATTCCTTGTTTTACTATTTCAACATGTGCAAAATTTGCCATAATTTTTATTATTTTTTTAACAAATAAAATTATAATAATTTATTATATTATTATATACATAAATTAATAGATAATCAACATTTATATTTAATAATTATAATAACATTTATTCATTGCAATAGGGAATGTTTTTAAATTGTGAATAAAAAATAAATATATGCATAGATTAGAAGAGGATACATCGCAAATTAACGAACAAAAATTGATTTTTTTAAAACGGAGTTAATCCTATCTGTTTTATTTATTACAATTTATCCTTTATAAATTTTTTTCTCGATTAGATTTCTTATAACGTGATTTGATGAATGGAAGAAAGTGTGGTTATTTAAGTAAAATATATGACCGTTTTAATATAAGGAGTTCTAAGATGATTAAAGAAGCACTTGTTTGGAAGGAAGTTAAGAAATATAATGAGATTTTATATCATAAGGCGGAAGGAATAGCAAAGATAACTATCAATCGTCCTCATCGACGCAATGCCTTTACACCCGTTACGTTAGATGAGATAAGCGATGCCCTTGCAGATGCACGGTTTGATTCACAGGTAGGCGTGGTTGTTCTTACCGGAGCAGGAGAGAAGGCATTTTGTTCGGGTGGTGACCAGAAGTATCGTGGGGAAGCAGGCTATGTAGACCCTCGGACAGGACATCACCGATTAAATGTGTTAGATTTGTATCGTCAGATACGAACATGCCCGAAGCCAGTTATTGCAATGGTGGCGGGATATGCTATTGGCGGAGGGAATATTTTAGCAATGGTGTGTGATTTAACTATCTCAGCGGATAATGCCATTTTTGGGCAGACAGGTCCAAAGGTAGGTTCTTTTGATGCTGGATATGGTTCAGCACATCTGGCACGTATTGTTGGACAAAAGAAGGCAAGGGAAATATGGTTTTTATGCAAACAGTATAATGCTCAAGAAGCATTGGACATGGGATTAGTAAATATTGTTGTCCCGTTGGAGGATTTAGAATTAACCACAGTGGCATGGTGCAGGCAGATATTGAAGATGTCGCCTATTGCACTACGTTGTATTAAAGCGGGAATGAATGCAGATGAAGATGGTCAAGCAGGCTTAACCGAGTTAGCTGGGAATGCCACAATGCTATTCTACATGACCGAAGAAGGACAAGAAGGGCGGAATGCCTTTCTGGAAAAACGTGACCCAAACTTTTCAAAGTTTCCCCGTAAACCGTAGATTGGTTTCCTACTTGAACCATGGAATAGGCAACGAAGGTAGAGGTGGTGCATCGTAAGGATTCGTCGGGTCGGTTCCAAAACGAGCTTCTAACCAATCATTTACACGGTCTCTGTCAGTATCGCGAAGGTTTGGATTGGAAACATAACCATATATGCCTCGAACCTCTTCAACATCTGTAAGCCCATCATTATCTGTATCAACTCTATTCGGGTCGGAGGGAAATCCGTAAACCCCATTAGTTTCATCGTAATCAGATAATCCATCGCCATCACTGTCTGGGTCGTTATCTAAAATGGTAATTTCGTAATTGATTTTTGTTGTGTCCAATCTTAAACATTGCGGATTTTTTAAACTTAAAACAACTATCTTGTCCCCATCTATATGGGTATTATCATAGAAGGTAAGTGTTAATGTCATTTGTGTTGTATTAGGTAGGAAGGAAATGAAATGTGTGTTTAAGTCAAAGTCAATGCCTTCTGTTGCATTTTCAGATGTTATGCCTATTTCTACTTCACCACCAGATGAACGGGCAGGTGCACTGAGTAAAATGGTAATTTGTTGTGTTGTATTCTGTTCTTCGATTAATAATGTTTCCTGATAAAATTGAACCTTTGGTTGTTCTAAATATGATTGAGCAAGATTATACGTAATATTAAACCGCCCGAAATAATCAGGTTCTTCTGGTGTGTCACACGACGCACCACCTCCCCATAACTGACCAATGATTTGTTGCGTTCCTGTAAGCATTAATGGACTACCAGAAGAGCCAGGTTCCGTAGTCCCCTCATCCCATGTAACTTCATGGTAAAGTGAGGAGTATGGGTTATCAGTGTTCGTTTTATGCCCGAAACTAATTCGCTTGTAGCTTCCAGAGGGATGGTGAATATCTGTTACTGGTGTTCCTATGGCGATAGCAGAAGTAGTCCAGCCAACATAAGTAGCATTTTCTGGTGGTTCGTTCCTCATTTTTAGAAGCGTAAAGTCATTTCCAAGCCCGTAATAAGCACTCCCTCCTGAACCGACAAGATAATCAGCCCCTCCAGTAGTTCGTGGAACTGTTGATAGTGATGGTGGAGTTCCATTACATGTTGAGGTTTGGTAGAACCAGTAGAATTCCAGTGTATCTGCTCCTCGAGTACCCGTTTGAGAACTGACACAATGGTTTGCAGTTAGCACGTATGGTATTTGGGTACATGAATCATGGTCATTGAGAAGTGTCGCTGTACAAAACAAAGCATACGGAGAACCAACAATGCCGAGACCTAAGATACCTCTACTTGTCTCTGCCCATTCGGGATAACATGTAACATCCAAGTTACAACTACCTGCTTTAGTTAACAATGAAATAGGGTCTTTATATATACCAATAACTTCTTTAATGAGAAAGCCTATAGCATCTGCGGGTTGATTTTGTGAAACATGACATAAGACATAAACATGTTCGGAGAAGCATGTAGGTAACCATCCCCCCATATTTTTTATGTCTTTGGGGCTAAAAGGTCCCCAGAATTCGTCCGCATTTTTATCGGGATTTAGTACCCAAAAAAAAGCGTTCGCATCAGAATCGGTGTTTTCAAATAAAGGGTCTATTTTTACACGGATGCCAATACTATTAGGGAATTGGATATCAACTGCCCAGAGAGACGAAGCGTCAGATAATACCTGCCAGAGACCGGTGGAACTTTTCTGACCATATACCTCGATAGGTTGTGATAACTCTTGAATAATACCTATGCGGAATACCCCTTTTTCAGTGCTTGTTATCGATTTCTTTTCTTCTTCGAGCAATTTTTGCGTTTGTAAAGGAGGCAAAGTAACTGTTGGAGGAGAAAATGGTAGTTCCTTTATTAATTTCTGTATGCTCTCTGTTCCCGATATTTTTTTTGTCTCTTTTACCACAGAACGGGCAGGCTCGGAAAATACAGAGACGTCACCAATTGACTGCCCAGTTTTTTTCTGAATCCCTAATTGATTTAGTTCCCTTTCCGATAATCTATTCCCATTCTTAAAATAGAGTTCTAAAACTTTTCCCGTACGTGTCTCTTCACAAAGAACGCCGTTTATAAGATGTTCCGGATAAGATAACGGCTTTTCTTCCCATTCCTGCAATATTTGATATTCATTTTGCATTTCTTTTAATTGTAGGTAACCTGTGGGAAGATTATCTTCTGCTGATATTACATATTGGATAGTGACTATAGACATGAGAGCAAATAACACATCTTGTCCTTTCCAGTTTAATTTCTTATCACGTTTATCATATTAGATAACAATGGCATGAATTTTTTTATTTGCTATTTATTTGATTGAATACCATTTGAATATCACAAGCATCCGTTTTACTGTCTCGTGTCAAATCGGTTTGAACCCTTGAGTTTACACCTAATACTGCATCCACAATAAATAATAAGTCGTTTGTATCAATCACACCAGATTTATCCACGTCATATTCATCAGGAGCAATATACAAATAAGGTTTAATGAGTGGATAACTGACATCCATCCTGCCATAGTAATCTGGCTCATCTATTTCATTGCAACTGGCTTCCCCACCCCATAATTGGCCTATTATAAGTTGAGTGTCTTCTAAAAATAATGGACATCCTGATGAGCCCGATTCGGTACTACTTAAATTGTATACAACCTCATGGAATTTATTTAGCGATCGCAAATGTGCTCCTCTATTATTTGGACTCCCTGTATCTATTGTTGTTCCAAAAGAAATTCTTTTATAAGATCCATGGGGATGATGGATTGCCACTACCGCTGTATTAATGGATACTGGAAAATTAGTGAACCCCAGTTCTACAACATTATCTGGTGGGACATTTCTCATCCTGAGTAACGTCATGTCGGTTCCATACGTTGTATTTGAACCTGTCAGGAAATCCGCACCACCTTTTGTTTTGGGTACTGTAGTTATTAGTGGAGGTGATGCATTACAAGTTTGAGATTGATAATACCAGTAAAATTCTAATCCATCGGCATCCTCCTGGTCTCCTACACAATGAAAAGCAGTCAAAATAAGTTGTGATAAATGTCTCGGATTTCCATCATTTAATAGACTACCAGTACAGTAAATAACATTTGGTCTTGATACGGTAGATAAACCAACAATACCTTTGCTTATGGTAGTCCATGAATCATAGCACGTAACATCTTCATAGCAATTTCCCAATTTGGCAAGTTCTCCAATAAGGTCTTTATATAGATATGCATAACTATCAATAATAACAGGCACGGGTGGATATGAAGATGAGCGTGGCATGACATAATAAAATGTTATTTCATCTGAAAAAATAGTTGGT
>JAIWNQ010000289.1 GCA_020216745.1 Candidatus Hydrogenedens sp. | reverse complement strand
GTCCACATTTCTTTGTTGTGAATTTCGATAGCATTGAGTTCCGATGAATCCAGAGTATTACTTATATACAAATAATGAGATGGCGGTATATTTTCTGAAAGTACAATGTGAAGTCTAATCCCAAGAGCATCCTCTGCAAAAAAGTTGATGAACTGAATTGAATATAGAGTGTCTTCTTGTTTATCTATTGAGATGTTGGATTCTTCATTGAAAAGTGATATAGGTTCATCGAGGTCAATAATACTTCCAATTTTTAAAACTCCTTTTTGAGATGTTGCGTCTGCATCTAAATCGTGAACACCTCTAATAAATGGAGGTAAAATAAAAGTTTTTGAAGATTTTCTGGGAAGGGTATCACTTTGAACTGATGAGGCTTTATGAATATTGAACGATTTTCCCGATTTGTCCGTTCTGGTCTCAGTAGGGATTTCAACACGTTGGGGAGTCCAATCCTTTAATTGAATGTTTAGTTCCTGCAAATCAGATAAAGAAAGCTCAACTCCTTGTTCGTCAAAATAAATTTCCCTAAAATGTTGCTCTGGTACATATCTCAGTAAAAATCCATAAACATTGCCTCTGTATGTGCGTTCGACCCACTGATACTCAATCTGATATTCATCTTCGGGATAGCCTGCATTATTTAACCAATTCTGGTAAGTATCACTAAATGGCTCCTCAACTGCAAACATATCACTGTTGAAAATAAGAAAGGAGACTGTTATGCAAATGAGTACTAATTTTAAATTAAAATATAATGGATTACTACTGAAATGCATTATACTACCTTATCGTTATTGTGTCAGATAAAATTCTCATATAATATAAGTTTACCCGAAAATAGAGATTAATAGCCAAAAAATTGATAATTTTTGACGTGGCTTTCTCTTTTATTATAACTTATTTTTAGTACTATAAGGTTTTATTATGAAGATAGTTAGTACTACAATTATAGTTACGGTTTTAACATGTGTTAATTGCATTTCTGCTGTATCAGAACAAAGTGACGTTATTTATGTTTCTCTATGTGACAAAGACCTCATTAAAACCGATCTTAATTTTGCAAGCTCAAATGCTTTTTCAGGGGAAAACACATTTTGCTTTGAAGTGGAGCCGAATCAGACAGTTAATCATATTCAATTTTTGATGAACACAAACCTTATTACGGATAGTACGAACACAGAGGTTACATATCATAATTTAAAAAAAGTTGAGAATCTTAATTTTACGTTGCTCTCTTGGGAAGAGAATGTGAATGCTTCGGATATAAATGAAGTTCGCAAACATTATCTGGTTAAAATCTCTACACATTTATTGTTCTACTTTTTTGAATCTGATTCGGATATTAAGTCTGTTCAAATAAAAGGTCTAACGGCTAACAAGGGTTTGACTATTAAAACACACGAGCAAGATTCTCTGATACTTTATAGAGATACAACGAGATTATTGGCATTTTTGCCAGTATTCCCATCCGTTGCTCAAATACAACAGGGTGATAATATAGAAATAAACTTTGTCAAAGATATGGCATATATACCGCACATGTTTGCCTTTTTAATTATCTTAGGTGGAAAGACGTTACCGCATCTTGCTATTTATCCATCCGATTTGGGGACAGAATATGGTGCTCGTATTACGCTTACAGATTATCAGTCAATGTATCCTTCTTTTGAAATTTTTCTTGTTCCAAAAGCCATAGTAACATCCTTTATGAAAAAGCGATATGAAATTTGGGGTAAAGCCTTCTTTGTTGAGCGAGAACAACGATTGTATAAAAGTATAAACTTCCTTGAAACCCGTGCATTTACATATAAAGATAAAGAAAATCAATGGGGGATTGCCTTTAACGACCCTATAAACGGCTACTTACAATTAGATGGCAAAGTTTTCTCTATATTTAAATCATTGTTATACGGTGAAACTTTAAACAAGGAGACGAAAATAAAAGGTATATGCCAGATTAACAACAAAGAATTTTTCGATTTTGAAGTTCCTTCTTGTATTGAGTCAAGTATTCCCTTCCCCGAAACAATTTCTTTAGAATCTGGGCTTACAATGTACAAGAAAAATAAATAGAAATCTAAAAACCCTAATTAAAGATATTCCAAGTTCGGAAAAGGTATTAAGAAGCCCACCACTTGATTACAATAAATCCACCTATGAGAAGAACTGTAAATGCAACGACACACCAATCGAACCAGCGGTCAATGAAGTTACGTATCTTTTCGCCAAAGATAAAAATAAGTATTCCGACTAAGAAAAATCGAGCTGACCTTCCTATGGTTGAAGCAATTACGAACATCGGGAAATTAATAGAACAAACACCAGCTGCAATGGTAATAACCTTGTAAGGTATGGGTGTAAATGCGGCAATGAATACAATCCAAAAATTATACGTTTCATACAGGTTCTTTACATGGTTGAAAGCTTCTTCAGAGAAGCCAGGCACATAGTTGAAAAAGAAATCCTGAACAACCATCCAGACGGAAAACCCAATTATATAACCGAAAATTCCACCTATAATAGAGCCGATACTGCATAACGATGCAAACCAAAAGGATTTGAGTCTGTTTCCAATACAAAGTGCTATTAACAAAACATCTGGCGGAATGGGAAAGAAACTGGATTCAGCAAAGGCTAATAAAAATAAGGCAGTTGACCCATAAGGACTTTCTGCCCAGCTCAGTACCCAGTCATATAATTTTCGTAGAAGCTTCATTTATAACAGCCCTCATACTCGGTAAGTACATTATAATTCTATTCTGGGGTCGTAAAAATATGATAATGCGGAATGATTCGTAAAGTCTCTTTGAAGGGGTGTAATACTAATTTGGTTTTGCTCAATAGCGTCAAAATCGGTTCCAGGTTCCTGAACATGTGTTGGTTGTGCTCCACCTATCCAGTAGTAAATTTGTCCACGTGGGTCATACCTTTTGATGATTTCATCCTGATAATTTCTGCGTCCCATCCGAGTAACCGCAACACCCTTTATTTCAGAATAGGGTAGGTCTGGCACATTCACATTAAGCATGGTGTCAGCAGGTATACCATATTTTAATATATACCGTGCTAATTTCACTGCAAAAATCCCAGCCGATTCAAAATTCTCAGGGTTATGGCTCACTACTGAAATAGAAAAGGAAGGAATCCCAAGGAGCATCCCTTCGAACGCACCTGCGACAGTACCAGAATAGGTTACATCATCTCCCAAATTGGCACCAGCATTAATTCCAGCAATAATGAGTGAAGGTCTTGTCCCTAATAAATCGCGAACCGCCAACATAATGCAATCCGTTGGTGTACCATCTACCATGTGCCATCTTTCCTTTATCTTGGTTACTCGCAAGGGTTTCCTCAATGAAACACTATGACCAACAGCACTTTGTTCTCGGTCAGGAGCAAAAACATATACATCTCCTGTACTTTCCATTACATCAGCAAGCAAGGATAAACCTTTGGCGTGAATACCATCATCATTTGTTAATAAAATTACTGGTCTCGACATAGCATCTCCTCTTATTGAACTCGTTAAGTGAAAATAGGGTTGTGTTTGTTTAATAAAATATTATCTCATATCTTAAATTTGAATATCAAATGAAACGTTGTAGACATAAATGATAATAGATATGAAATGATAATTATTTGTATTTTATAAAATTACTACCACTTAAAGTTCCATATACGCAAATTATATTTTCATTATTATTATTTTATAAAACATGGTTTTCCCAAAAAAATAGACAAAAAACACCTCCCAATTTTTTAATTTTTTTGACACAAATATTCTATAATATGGTATTATATTTATGGAGACAGAATTATAGATATTATAGATTATAATTTAGGATTTTAGTAATATGCAGAATATAAAGATATTATTTGCTGATGATAGTCCTGAACTAATACGAATATTCAAGCAATGGGCAGAAATAAAAGGTTTTAATGCAAAATTTGCCACTAATGGTGTAGAGGTGCTTGAAACAATAAAAGAGGAGGACATTGACCTTATTGTTTTAGATATTGATATGCCTATTCTTGACGGAATTAGAACCGCAGAAGAAATTCAAAAGATTACAGGGAAAAGTAAGATTTTAATCCTTACAGGCTTGGGTCCAAATGTTCAGGATATCCTACCTGAAAATATTGTCGATGTTCTTTTGAAACCTATTTCATTAAAGGAATTAGGGGACAAAATATCAGAGATTGCTTTAACAGTAAAAGAATAAAACGTATTTGTATTTGAGTTGTAGTTTTGGGAAGAGGGAAGGTATCTTTTCATGTCAATTCATAAAATTGAATAAGTAAAATATAGTGTTATTTTAATTTTGTGTTTAGGATTTTACATAATCTTTATTAGGTCATTCTATGGCATGAAACGTGAATTTGACTTTTATGAAACCATTAACTTATTTTATTTATATGATTTTTAATAAGTTTGTAAAAAATGTTAAATAACATGATAAGAGGTTAATCCAAATAGAATATATAGGATACAAAAAGAGTTGTTAAACGAATTACAATTAAAAGAAAGGGTATGCGTTTATGGCAAAAAACGCGAAGAAGGAAACAACGTCTAAATCTAAACCAAAGAGAGAATCTAAAAAAGAAAAAGAGAAGTTATCTCAGAAACGTGGCAGGCCTAAAAAAGATGAGACGACATCCACTGTAAGAAAAACCCAACCTATGAAGAGGAAACGGGGAAGACCTCCTGTCGATAAGTCCTCTGCATCAACTGCAGTCCAAACTACCGAAGAAATTCCGAGTAGTAAAGGACGTGGTCGAGGTGAGAAGATTTTATCCCGTGAATTTTTATTTGATTTAGTAATGTTTATAAAAGAGGCGGTGGAACCCATTGCACGTTCTTTAAAAGGTAAAGATATTGTTAATGTCGCACCTACAGGCGACCCCACTTTTGCCATAGACCAAGTTGCGGAGAAAGCGTTGTTATCTTTTTTGCGTACATCTAAACAGCCAATAGCTTATTACTCTGAGGATACAGGCTATTCAACATACGCACGTGTCCCTAAATATTTGTTAATTGTAGACCCGATAGATGGAACCAGAGCGGCAAAAAATGGATTTGAGTGGTGTACAATAGCAGTTGCAAGTACACGAGTAATAGAAAGACCAACATTTAAGGAATTAGACAACGCATGTATTGCTGAATTAATGAGTCCACGGATGTTTTATGCGGAACGAGGAAAAGGAACATCTATTATCGGTGATACGAATAAACGCATCCGATTGTCCAACAATACAGACATTGAGACGATGAATTGGTCAATGACCATCCCTGGCAGACCTTCTTATTTGATATTTAACGCGGCAGGCAAATTAATAGACCTGAGCAGTTTACGTGGTGGTTTTTTTGCATGTAATAGCACATCTTATAGTTTAACACGGTTGATTACTGGGCAATTAGATGCTTGTGTAGATATTGCAGTCCGATTCTATAAAGAATTCCAAGAAGGGACACGGGATATGTTCCTGAAATCAGGAAGGGGTTCCATTATTGGTCCAGCACCTTATGATTTGTGTCCAGCATTGTTAATTGCCCAAGAAGCAGGTTGTGTATTTACAAATACAGAAGGTGAAAATTTTGATAATGTGCTTTTATTAGATACACATCCTGAAAATTATCAAACCCTGATTGCAGCGGCGAACTCAGAGTTACATGATTATTTATTAGAATATTTTAACGAACGAATTGAGCAAATTATCAGTGTCCTCCGAAAGAAAAAATCGACAACATAGGTAACATATTAACGTACAAGTAGAAGTTATAGAATTAAATTTAGTGGAGTTAGGAATAGGAAAGTTAGTATAATATACGTTGTATTACATAGGTATTGTGGGGAGAAATTAAAAGTAACAAATAAAAGAAAGGTGTTTATGTTTACAGCAAAAAGATTAGAAAAAATACCACCTTACCTTTTTATGACATTACGAAACAAGATTAACGAAGCAAGAGCACGAGGAGTAAAGGTTATAAGTTTAGCTATAGGTGACCCCGTAGACCCAACGCCAACACCTGTAATTGATGAGTTATGCAGGACAGCATATCACCCTGAAAATCATCGATATCCAACAGATGAAGAATGGGGAATGAAATCATTTCGAGAAGCCGTAAGCAGGTGGTATGCCCGTAGATATGGTGTAAAACTTGACCCTACTAAGGAGATAGTTGCCCTTATCGGGTCAAAGGAAGGATGCCATCATTTTGCATTGGCTGTAGTAAATCCTGGAGATACAGTGTTGGTAACCGACCCCGGCTACCCCGGATATAAGCCCAGTATCTGGTTTGCAGGTGGCGAACCTGTACCTGTGCCAGTAACCGCACAAAATGATTTTCTCCCTGTGTTAGCTGATATTCCTACTGAAACTGCAAAACAAGCCCGAGCATTTTACCTCAATTATCCCAATAATCCTACAGGTGCTGTAGCAACACCACAGTTTCTTGAAGACCTGATTGAATTCTGTAAATATTGGGACATTGCTGTCTGTTATGATAACCCTTACAGTGAAATTGTATTTGAGGGAGAAAAGTTAAGTTTCCTTTCAGTACCCGGTGCAAAGGATGTGGGTGTCGAATTAAACTCATTATCAAAACCATTCAATATGACAGGCTGGCGAATCGGTATGGCATGTGGTAATCCAGAAATTATTAAAGGGATAGCAACAGTCAAAGCGAATACCGATTCCGGTATTTTCAATCCAATCCAATATGCAGGTCTTAAAGCATTGAACGATTGTGATGAATTTACTGAAAAAATGCTTGAAATTTACCATCGTCGCCGTGAAAAATTATTATCTGCACTTGCAGAATTGAATTGGAAAATCCCTCCAAGCAAAGGGACATTTTATCTTTGGGCACCTATCCCTGATAAATTCACCTCTGCAGAATTTTGTGAGTATATTTTTGAGACATGCGCTATCGTTCTGGCTCCTGGCAGTGCATATGGAAAATATGGCGAAGGATACATTCGTTTCTCATTGACAGTCGAAGACGACGTACTTAACGAAGCCATAAATCGCATGTTAACTCACCTTAAAGGAGTTTTTGCATAAAATGGAACTCACACAAAACGAGTAAAGCCTCGCTTTGGTGTTAATATAGATTTAATTTGAAAAATATTGATAATAAATATAAGGTTTTGGTGTTATGCCCATTTTTGGGAGAGAAATTCCTGAGTCACAAATATGTATTATTCGTGGTAAAACAACGAAATATGATGTTCTAAATACCTTAATTGATTTGGTAAAGAGGAACCCTGCTATAACAGACCCCGAACTGTTTAAGAAAGCAGTTTTTGACCGTGAAGAAGTTACCAGCACGGGAATCGGAGGTGGCATTGCTATTCCTCACGTGAGAATGGATGAAGTAAAAGACATTACCATCGGTATCGCAATTGTGCCAGATGGAGTAGATTTTGATTCTATTGATAATCAACCAGTATATTTAGTCGTTTTATTTGCTACCCCAAAAAATAAAGACAAAGAGTACCTACAAATGGTAGCCAAGGTGATGCAGGCTCTAAGAGACGAATCGCTTTATCAACGAATGATTAAATGTAATTCACCCCGTCAGCTGGCTCTTTGTCTAAATACAGATTAAACAACCCTGCATTATAACTTCCGACTCATAACTTGATTAATAAAATCCTCTACATTACTCAGTGTGATGTTATGTCTCTCAATGTTATTTTTTACAAATAATTTTAATCCAGAATTTAACTCGGATAGGCTTTGAAAAGTACCCATTCGCCTTCCAACTTGATAGATAAGCTTTTCCTCCGGTGAGAGTGATAAAAATTCATTAATAATCGAAATCATTTTAGGTTTATCCTCCGGAAGTTTACCTTCAATTTCAGGCAATAAATTTAATATATGGTCACTTTTTATAGTAGATGTAATTCCATCTAAATGTTGAATAAAACATAAAAGTTCCTGAACTATTTCCTCATCAGTGCATTTTTGGAATCGCTCAGATTTCCAATCATCAAAAAGAGGTGTATTCGGGGGAATCGCCAAAGTACGAATGCGAATAAAGGTTGGGTTTATTCGATTTAAGGCATCTGCACTTTCCATTGCATGCTCTAACCAATGCTCCCTACCACCCAACCCAGGCATGTAATACTCTGATAATTCAATACCTGCCTCCATCACTTTTTTACCTGCCTCAATATGCTGTTGCTTTGTAACACCTTTGTGCATAAACTTTAAAACTGTATCCGAGCCAGATTCCAACCCAATATGTAATCGATTTAGCCCCGCATTCCGTAGTTGAACTAATTCAAATAACGATTTCGTATATATCGTTTGTGACCGAGCATAACTTGTTATCCGCTCTACAAAAGGGAAAAAGTCCTTTAAATAGTTCAATATTATTAATAGCTTTTTTGTAGGTAAAACAAGAGAATTAGCGTCCTGTAGGAAGATAGAACGCATCCCTGATGAACACCAAAACAAAGCATCGAAAAAAGCCTGCTTATCAATTTTATTCCTTTTTAAATATCTATTTAATTTTGCTAACTCTGGATCTAAAAAGTCATCATCCTCTTCAAGAATGCTCTGAATAAGCAAAATAGCCCGCACTATTTGGTCAATGTCCTTTAATACATGCTCTATAGGACGAACAGAAAAATGAGTTCCTTTATAAACAGGACAAAAGGAACAGCGGTTCCATGGACAATTTCGGGTTACACGAATAAGTAAACTCAAATCCTCACTCGGAGGACGTATAGGTCCTTGTTCATATCCTTGATACTGGTCTCTTTCTTCCATTTCCATATATTTAATTCATTCTCCAAAATATTTTAACATGCTCTCTAAACAACGTTCTTTCATATTAGTATTAGTACAATAGATAAATTATATAAATAGAGAAACGTGAAAAAGAAAAATGAAACAAAACAGATAAGGATAAATTTCTGAGTCCCTGTTTATTTTGATTTTCTAACCAGATTTCATCTCACGATAGCATGCATAATTTATATCATCAAAACCTATTGCTCATCTTACTCATTGCCCTCACTTAAACTATCACAAATCAAAAAAAGATATCCCGCCACAGAAAGAACAAAAGAACACAAAGTTTTCCAATTCTTTACTCCAAATCCTCTGTGGTTAATTTCTTTTCTAAAAGTAAGTGTATCGGGAGCATCCCTGCTCCCCCCAAAAAAAAATAAACATCAACATCCAATCTACCCATTCGTGAGCAAGTCCACCCCCGCTACATTATTACATTATGTAGACACCCCTACCTGAATTTTTTACTTAGCAATTACACACGGCAAAGAACACTTAACTACAGAACTTTTTCAATTTTTTCCTCCGTGTCCTCTGCAGTTTATTTCTTTTCCAAATGTAAGTGTAGTGGGAGCATCCCTGCTCCCCTAAAAAACGATTTTTCTCCACTGCAAATGATGATTGTAGTGTAATCAATCCAATCAGGAGTGGGGATAATCCCGTTACACGTCTTCACTCTTTATTGCAGACACATATATGTCTACCCCTACGGATAATCCCTCATAGGCACTCTTGCCTGTGCTACTTTTTAACCACAAGCACGATGTTTTTGTTACTCTTTTTATCTTTATCTCCGCCTACGCATACCACTCATAGAAACTATCAGCATACCAAACAGAATAACATCTAATAGGTATTTCCACCACGTATCATTGCTTGATGATTTACCACCAAAACAACCGCAACCGCAGAATTTCTTGGGCGTCTCTGTTGGTGTTTCTGTAGCACCTTCACCTTCTATTCCCGCCTCGGACTTGCTAATGCTTCCGTCGCTATTTGTATCTACTTGATTGAATACCTCCTGCGTCAAGCCCGGATATTTAGCACTCGCCTCCAACCAACTCACCTGTCCATCTCCATTGCTGTCTACTGAACCAAAATCCGACTTCAATTCGGCTATCAACTGCTCCTTCGTGCCCGCCTTGCTCATTACTAATACAACCATGTTCCCTGCTGATAATACTACCCCAGCCCC
>JAIWNQ010000288.1 GCA_020216745.1 Candidatus Hydrogenedens sp. | reverse complement strand
TCACCTGGCGGAAATGCCTCATTTATAGCACCTGCGGATGATTTGACATTGGCAGGTGGTGCTGGTGGAGGCGGTGGCGGGGGTGGCGGCGGAGGGAGTGGAGGTCAGGGTGGTGGCAAAGCCGGTGGTGGCGGTAGTGGTGGCAGTGGCGGTGGAGGTGGTGCGGCATGGAATCAACCTTGCGGTAATTGTGGGTATTTAGATGGACTTGGTGGGGCTGGAGGAGCCGGTGGAGCCGGCGGAAGTGGTGGGAATGGTGGTAATGGTGGAACTGCACCGAAAGCACGCGATGGCGGAAAGGGTGGTAATGGTGGTGGTGTTGTAGTTATATCTACTCGTGGTCTAATTAGTTTTGGAGGTCAGGTAGATATTTCTGCAGGTGCCCCTGGCAGTGGTGCTACTCCTGTACCATTCAACCCTGGTTCAGCGGGTGTTGACCCCGGTGATAACTGGGGCTGGGGCAGTGGTGGAGCAGGAGGAACGGTAGGGTATTGGGCTAATACCGCTGGTTGGTGTTTCCCTGTCGCGGCGAATGGTGGTGCTGGTGGGGCTGGCGGTCGTGGTGGTCGTGGTGGAATAGGAGGTACTGGAGGGCAAAGCGGAAGTTCCGGTGCTGGTGGAAATGGGGGATTAGGCACTCCTGGTATGTTTAAACTTCACGGAAGTATAATTCTTACCTCTGGTGGATTGGTTATGTGCAATAACCATACCACAGATGCAAGTTCGAGCATAATTGGTAGATTTACGCACATTTCTAATATGCGTTCACCAACCTATCCCGCTTTTTCGGATGATATCCTTATCGGTGCTACACAAAATGATGCTGTGTTAAAGGCTCCCGCTCCTTATAATTTGTTAATTAATGCTCCACTAATTCCGCAATTGGTCAGTGGTCCAGCAACGGGCGGTTTTACTGAATCTAATTTCTGGAACAAATCACAAGTCACACCTCCCGGAGTTGACCTGGTAGAAATGGTTGTTTTGTCAGGTTCGAGTTCACCATTTAAAGATTTTAAACAAATTTTCCTCGTTAACAATGGTGGAGCGGATGCGAAAGAGGTTGAATTATATGTGGATGGCTCTCCAACCTATTATATCGGTACTATTCCGTCTGGTTCTATCTGGACAACGACTATCCCAGAGGGAATTAATGTATCCTTCAAGGTAGGTATGGACATTGCACTTACCCCTACACAAGCGGAGACATATCAAGGTGCATCGTTAACCATCAATGCGAATGTGGTTGGTGGCACTGGCACCAAGTCTTATCGCTGGTTGAGAAATGGCCAGGAAGTTGCAATAACCTCAACCCCGTCGTTGACAATCAATCCGGTGGCTTTGTCTGACACTGGGACATATACTGTTGAAGTTACGGACAGCACACATACTGAGATGGGTGATAATAGTGTTAACGTGACGGTATATTTGCCAGTCACCATAGCAAGTCAGCCTGTTGGTGGCAACTACACGACTGGTCAGACGCTGTTGCTCACTGTTTCTGCATCGGGTGGAAAGGGCTTGTTATCCTATGATTGGCGTAAAGGTGGGGTATCCTTAGGTGCGCCCAATCTGCCGTATTTAGATTTATCACCTGCGGGTCCGGAGGATACCGGAGAGTATGAAGTAGTGGTCACGGATGAACTGGGTCTTATTCCGTATGGGCAAGCAGTGTCTAACTCTGTCCAGATTACCGTGAATGACCCGTTGGCGGTCTATGGTCCAGCGGAACAGACTACGGTATATGAAAGCACACCAACTGTTCAATTGACAGTGTTGGCAAGTGGTGGTGTGAGACCTTATAGGTATCTGTGGTTCAAAGACCTGAACGATAATGGTGTTTTGGATAATGGTGAGGCATTGACCAATACATCGCCATACTCTGGCGTAGATACGGATATTCTTACTATATCCTCGCCAACGACAAATGAGAGTGGTTTGTATCGTTGTGTCGTCACAGACGATGATGGCAACGGCACCAGTGTTGTGTCGCAGTCTGGCAATCTAACTGTGGTTCCGCACCTGACTATTGTGGTACAACCGCAGAATGCGGTGCGGAATCCGGGACAGAGTGTGCAGTTCACGGTGGAAATTAACGGTGGTATTCCGCCGATATCATACACATGGCGTAGAGCCAGCATTGGCAATCTACCACAACAACCTGGCGGAAATGTATTGACTTTGGAAAACCTTGCCGAAACGGATGAAGACTTCTATGATGTGGTGATACAGGACAGTGGAACGGACAGTATAACATCAGATGCGGTATCCTTAATGATAGTGGACGCTCCGCTAACTATTACTTCTCAGCCGACAGGTTTGCGTGCGTATGTTGGCGAATACCCGTCGCATATCTTACAGGTCGGTGTAAGTGGTGGGTATGGCACAATACGCTACCAGTGGATGAAGGATGGTCAGCCGGCTCCCGGAGTGAATAACCAATCCACTTACATTATCACACCATTGACCACAGCAGATTCTGGAACCTACTATTGTGTTGTTGGTGATGATGTTCCGGGTAATGAAATCAACTCATCGCCAGCAGAAGTGCTTATCGCAGAACATTTAGAAATTACACATAATTTAGAATCAGTTTATTATATGCTGATTCATGAGCCATTAGTTTTGGCAATCAATGTATCTGGTGGATTAGGAGATTTAGTATATCAGTGGTGGTATGACGATGGTGGTGGTCCCGTTTTAGTAGGCGACCAAAATCCATTGCAAATTAATGACCCGACACCGGAAATGGATGGGGCTTATTATGTCGTTGTACGTGATGAACGTGAAAGTGTGAATTCCATTACTGCCACGGTATATGTGGGGACGCCATTAGTTTCTCCATTTGAATTAGAGAATGTTCGTATGTATGTTGATGAAGGTGACCATTTTACATTAGGTAGAGAGTTGACTGAAGTTATCGGCTTTGGACCGAAGCAGTATAAGTGGTATAAAGATGGAGAACCGGCACCTGGTAATAATGAAGAAATAGTTTATATCTCGCCAGACTTATCACCTGATTTGTCAGGTCATTATTGGCTTGAAATAAAAGACGTGAAGGATACCGTTACAACCAATGCATCGGAAGTCCTGATTGCAGAGCATATCTCCTTTGCAGTTCAACCTATAGGTGGAACGGTAGGTGAAGGGGATACGTGGCAGTTTGAGGTACAGGTCTCAGGAGGTTTGGGTGAACTACATTATCAGTGGAAATTCCAACCATTTGGTTCAGGAAAAGAGGTACAGAATGTAGGTATTGATTCGCCGATATTGGAACTCTCAGATATTGCTTCTGATGATGCAGGAACATATTGGGTTGAAGTCAGTGATGAAAAAGAGGTGCATGTTTCAGATAAGGTATTGCTGTATGTAGAAAAAGGAATACCTGCATATAATTATATAGGTATTATGATTGTGACCATGATGATAGCAATGTTGTTTGTTTCTTATAGTAAGAAACGTGGAGTGTTGAAAGGTTAGGAGTCGGACGAGTCGGACGAGTTGGACAAGTCAGACAGGATGAATAACCACGTTAAAAAATGGTGGGGAGGTATAACTGTATAAATTGGGGTATATGGAGTTGAGGTTTCATTTGTAAGTTTTGATGATTCTGGTTTATACTATTTGTGTTTTTTCACAGGCACTTAATCAAGTATTTTTATCCGATTAGACAACATGTTATAAAAAGGAAATAAAAATGACAAAAAGAATTTTAATTTCTCCAGTAGAAATGCGGAAAGAAGGGAAAATAGAGATAAAAAGTATTCCTGTCAATCAGTATCAACGGAATCTCAAACAAGAATTGGAGGCGAATGAAGGAATTACGTCGGAGGTTGCTTTGCGAATTTATCGTGATATGGTTATCATCCGTGAATTTGAAACGATGTTGGATAAGATTAAGAAGTTAGGTTCGTATGAAGGTATTGAGTATCAGCATGTGGGACCTGCACATCTTTCGATAGGTCAGGAAGGAGCGGCTGTTGGTGAATGCGTATTTCTACGAGTTCATGACCATATTTTTGGTAGTCATCGCAGTCATGGTGAAATTATTGCGAAAGGTTTGCGAGCAATTCGTGATTTGATTGGTAATGGTTTGATGGATATTATGAAAAGTTACTGGCAGGGTAAGACACTTCATATTGTTGAAACACATGAACCGAATTGGACTCCGTTGGTCGTAAAAGATAATAAAGATAAGAAAGCCATTTTAAAGACAAATGAGGAAGAGGAGTTGGGTATTGATTTTTTGCTTTATGGATTATTGGCAGAGATTTTTGGGCGAGAATATGGATTTAATAGAGGAATGGGTGGTTCGATGCATGCCTTTTTTACTCCGTTTGGTGTGTATCCAGCCAATGCGATAGTTGGTGGCAGTGCAGATATTGCCACAGGTTCTGCACTGTATCGAAAGGCACGGAAGAAGGAAGGTATTACCATTGCGAATATAGGTGATGCGTCTATTGCTTGTGGTCCAGTATGGGAAGCGATGATGTTTTCCACGATGGGACAGTATAAAAATTTGTGGGATGACGCACATAAAGGTGGATTGCCGATTGTTTTTAATTTCATGGATAACTTCTATGGGATGGGTGGTCAACCTATCGGCGAGACTGCAGGTTTTGAACGGCTTGCTCGTGTCGGTGCGGGACTTAATCCGGATAATATGCATGCGGAGGTTGTGGATGGCAACAATCCGTTAGCAGTGGCGGATGCATATCGGCGGAAACGACCTCTATTAGAAGGGGGTCAGGGTCCTGTTTTGCTGGATGTTATTTGCTATCGCCAATCGGGACATTCCCCGAGTGACCAGTCCTCTTACCGTGACCATCAAGAAATAGAGATGTGGAAGTCTGTTGACCCTATTATCGAATTTGCTGAAAAGATTAAGTCTGCAGGGCTTACCACGGATACGGAATTGGAAAAGATAAAGGAATACGCTCAAAAGAAGGTTAAGAAGGCATGTCAATTAGCAACGAGCCTTGAAATATCACCACGAATGAAACTAACTCAGATTTCAGGGCTTGCAGAAGTGATGTTCTCAAATCAAGAGGAGAAAGAACTACCAGGACTTGAACATCCGTCAGATGTTTTAATTCCGTATGAAGACAATCCGAGATTGCAGAAGATAGAAAAGAAATCAAGGTTTGGATTGGATGAGAATGGTAAGCCATTAAAGGCGACCCAGGCAGTTACCTTTGGTGAGGCTATTTTTGAGTCGATTTTGTATCATTTTTACCATGATTCTCGGCTTATTGCTTATGGTGAAGAGAACCGTGATTGGGGTGGAGCATTTGCGGTGTATCAGGGGTTAACGGAAGCATTGCCCTATCATCGGTTGTTTAACTCACCCATTTCAGAAGGTGCAATAGTGGGAACAGCGGTCGGTGTCGCTATGGAAGGAGGTAGACCATTAGTCGAACTGATGTATTGTGATTTTATGGGTAGGGCGGGTGATGAGGTTTTTAATCAATTGCCGAAATGGCAGGCAATGTCTGCTGGTGAATTGAAGATGCCAGTAGTGTTGCGTGTTTCAGTAGGAGCGAAGTATGGGGCTCAGCATTCGCAGGACTGGACTGCCTTGTGTGCTCATGTGCCTGGGTTAAAGGTTGTTTTTCCTGCGACTCCGTATTCTGCGAAGGGGCTGATGGCTTCTGCGTTGAGTGGTAGCGACCCCGTTGTTTTCTTTGAAAGCCAGCGATTGTATAATCAGGTTGAAATATTCCATAAACAGGGAGTGCCAAAGGAGTATTATCGTATACCTATTGGGGAGCCAGAGATAATTAAGGAAGGGAAAGACCTGACTATTATGACATTTGGTGCGACCTTATATCGGGCATGGGAAGCGGTGAAACGTTTTGAGGAGGAATATGGAATTAGCGTAGAGTTGATAGATGGACAGACGTTAGTGCCGATTAATTATGAGCCGATTGTTGAATCGATTAAGAAGACAGGGTTGTTAATATTAGCAAGTGATGCTTGTGAACGAGGTAGTTATTTGCATACGGTTGCAGGTCATATTACTCAAATTGCTTTTGATTATTTAGATGCACCCGTTTGTGTAATTGGTTCACAAAATTGGATTGTTCCACCAGCAGAGTTGGAAGAGAGTTATTTCCCACAGCCGTTTAGTTTCCTTGATGCATATCATCAACAGATAAAACCATTACCCAATTATACCCCGCATACATTTCGCTCACCTGAAATGTTTGTCAACTTAAATCGTAAAGGGGTGTAATAAGAAACAGGTATAAATGAAAAGTATCGCATTAACATTTATGAAATGGACAGGTATTGTTCTGGTTGTTTTATTGGTTTTTATTTGGTTCTGGATAATACTTCCATTTTGGGGTGTTTATCCTTTTAATTTTCAACGATATAAAGAGAGAACGCCAATTCCATCGTGGGTTTTAGAGTGTTGGGTTTGGGAGGATGACCAAAATACTGCGGAAGCAACGGTTGAACTTGTTGATGGCTATATTGAACATGACTTTCCTGTGCGGACTGTCTTGATTGATAGTCCGTGGTCGTTGCGGTATAACGATTTTGTGGTGGATGAAAACCGATTTCCTAACCCATCTCAGTTTTTTAAATATTTTGAAGACCGTGGGATTCGTGTCGTTCTCTGGATGACATGTATGGTTAACAGTGAGAACCCTGATACTGCGATAAGGGATTCTACGGATTTTTATCGTGAGGCAAAATCGAAAGGATATTTATTAGGGAATGGTGTGCAGATAAAGTGGTGGAAAGGTCGAGGTGGTTTTGTCGATTATACCAACCCACAAGCAATGCAATGGTGGAGGTCATTACAAAATCAGGTGTTAGATTTTGGAATTGATGGTTGGAAATTAGATGGTTCTGCGACACTTCTTCGAACTTCGTTGGGTTCGTTGCCAATGTTTTATGTCCGTAGTTATAGAGGGATAATGACACCGCGGAGATATATGAACTTGTATTATGGTGAAGAACTTAATTACGGGAGAACAAGAAATCCTGAGTTTGCCACATTATCACGCTCTATTGACTCCCCGACCCCATGGGCACATCCAGAAGGGTTTGCACCGTTGAGTGCCTCAACCGTGAATTGGGTTGGTGATAATAAGCATGAATGGGATTATGAGAAGAAGGGACTTGAGCGAGCCATACATTGTATTTTGCGGAGTGCCAAATTGGGCTATTGTGTTATAGGTTCTGATGTGGCAGGTTATCATGGAGCGGAACCTATCCCTGCAGATTTGTATATCCGTTGGGCACAGTTTTCTACCTTTTGTGGCTTGTTCTTGAATGGTGGTCATGGTGAACGTCGGATGTGGAAACGAAGCGATTTAGAGTTTGAAATTATCCGTAGATATTCGTGGCTACACACAGAATTGCTCCCCTATATGTATAGTTATGTGGCACAATGGAGCAATGGAGGGGAACCGCTTATGCGACCTATGAAGCAAGGAAAATATCAATACATGTTTGGAGATTGGCTACTTATAGCACCTATCTATCAGAAACTCAACCAACGGGTTGTCGAACTGCCATCAGGGGACTGGCGATGGTGGTTTGATGATACTAAGGTTATTCATGGAAAACAATCTATAACGAAGACCTATAACATGGATGAATATCCAGTCTTTATAAAGGACGGTGCTATTATACCTATGTATATTCAACGTGACTATACAGGTATTGGTAGTAAGGATTGGGAAGGTTATCTCGTTTTGAATATCTACCCAGCAGGAAATTCCTCTTTTACTGTTTATTATCCTGACTACTCTGGAACATTAACAGTTGATGTTTCAAAAACATCAGAGTTAAAAGTTAGTTTGAATGGTGTTATTAAGCCTTGTATTTTGCGAATCCTCTTGCAGTATGAACCGAAGGAAGTGCTACGGGATGGTGAGCCATATAAGGAGTATACATACCATTCGGAACAACAGCGGTTAATAATTAAAGATTCCAGTCCTGCTGTGAATTCGTATACAATACGTTGAACAATAACGAGAGGTATTTTTGCGGGAGAGGGATAGATTGCTAAATATCTTAATGATTGCGGTATCTCTGTTTATCCTGCGGTGCTCCCTGTTCGGTAGCCAGCTAAATCAACGGTTACAAATCGATACCCTAAATTGTGTAGTTTTTGAACTATTTGTGAGCGGATAGGCTCTGATACCAGACGCGCTATATCATTTGGTTCCACTTCAATTCGTGCAAGGTTCTGATGGCTACGAACACGATATTGACTGATGCCCAACTCTTTAAGTACCTTTTCTGCAGATTCAATTCGTTGCAGTTCTTCAATGGTGATGGGTAACCCTGTTGGAACACGTGAAGATAGGCAGGCAAAGCTGGGCTTATCTGCAGTGGGTAGTTGCCTTTGTTTGCTGAGCATTCGGATTTCTGATTTGAACATACCCACATCGGATAGAGGTGTTAGGATTCCGTATTCTTGCATGGCTTTTCTACCGCTTCGTGTTAAGTCGTTTAGATCGTCTGCGGTCTCACCACAGGCAATAGCCTCAATTCCGTGTTCTTGTGTGTATTTTTTCATTGTTTGAAAGAGATTACTTTTACAGTAGTAACAGCGGAGAGGGTCATTTTGTCGGTAGCGCTCGTCATTAAACTCGCTGGTTTTAATTACGTCGATGTTCCAGCCATGAGAAAGAGCCATATCTAAGGCACTGGTGAATTCATCGCGTGGCAAACTTGGAGTGTCTGCGATGAGGAGAACACAGCGATTATTTAAAACCTCATTGCCAATAGCGGAAAGATATGTGGAATCAACACCACCAGAATATGCGATGGCTAATGATGAGAAGCGTCGCAAATATTCAATTAGTTTTTTTTCTTTTTCTAAGGCTTCTTCTAAACTGAAATCCATACATCATTTTTCCTATTCTGTGTTATTTAATTATACTCGTTATAGAGCCTTCCATCCCGTTATGATCAATATGCTCTAATTTTACTTTGCAGAGTTTGTTTTCTAAAGATTCATGAAAATCTGCCATGACACGGATATAGTTATCGGTATATCCTTGCCAATAGCCACCCTCTTTTTCTTCAAATAAGACCTCGCGAACGGTTCCGATTGCCTTTTCATAGAATATTTTTCTTTTCTTTTGACTTAAATCAATCAGTTGGTGAACGCGATGCTCAATCTCGTTTGGTGCTATGTTATCTGGAAATGACCATGCGGGTGTTCCTTCCCGTGGTGAATATGGGAATATATGAAGGAAATAGATAGGCAGTTCTTCGAGAAAGGTAAGTGTTTCATTGAAAAGTGAAAGGGTCTCTCCTGGGAAACCTGTTAATACATCAGCACTAATACCAATGTCGGGGACTGTTTCAATGGCAAGGAGAACATAATCGCGATAGTTTTCTCTCGAATAGGGTCTGTTCATGCGTTTTAGTATCGTGTTTGAACCCGACTGTAATGGGATGTGTAGATAAGGAACCAGCGGATAATTTGGGTTTTTCATACGAGTTAGTATATCGATGTTAAGAGAGTTTAATTCAATAGAACTCAAACGGACCCTTAAATTATTCCCGAATTCGTTGGAAATCATATCTAATAATGAAATCAAATTTTTCCCATCATCTTTATAATTACCGATATTAATTCCTGTTAGAACGATTTCTTTTGTTCCCGCTTCAATACGCCAGGCAATCTCCCGTAAAATAGCATCCGCAGGTCTTGACCTTGATGGACCACGCAGGTAGGGGATAATGCAATAGGAACAGAAAGAATTGCAACCTTCCTGTATTTTAATGTTTGCACGGTGGAATGAAGGGATAGAAATAGGTTTAGTATTTGTGAAGCACTCTAACGAGGTGAGTTTCCAATCGGAGCCTGTTAATATTTCGGGTGTATCGCGTTTTGTCCCTTTTATGTGAGAAAACCAATCTAATTTCCGCTTATTATCAACGATTAGGTCAATGCCCTCAATCTTTTTTAAAACTTCTATGTCTTTCTCCACATAACAGCCAATTACAACAATTTCAGCGTTAGGGTTGCGTTGTATTGTATGTCGGATGACTTTACGACACTTTGCCTCTGCTTCATGGGTTACCGCACATGTATGAATGATACATAAATCTGCAGGTGAAGATTTATCGGCAATTTCATAGCCTAATTCGTAGAGTCTTTGCAACATAGCATCCGACTCTGCTTGATTTAATCTACATCCCAAAGTATGTATATATACATATCGCATATTGTTAGTATGAGCCCTGTTAATAATGGCGGTAGTGGTTTTGATATAAATTATACACGTTATAATGAGGCAAAATACGATTAAAAGTTACCATGAATTGGGAGTTTGTGTTTTATCATTTCTATCTATTCTGTTTTATTTATTTTTTTGTTGTTTTTCTGTCTTTTTTACCTGCGTATATGCCTCCATCTCTTCTATTAATCTCCCATATTAAAATTCCTTTTTATATAAACCTTAAATAGGATTTATTCAGGGTCCCATTTTTGAAATGTTACTCCTATATCCATTTCTTATCGTACCAGCGTTCTAAGGTCTCTATAAATTTCCTGAAAGAAGCGTCCTGACATCTTTGAAAATTTTCAAAAGGGATATTTTCCGCAATTTTTTTAAATATTGATGGTGAAAATGGGATTCCTTTTTCTTTTAATGCAAATTTCAGAGATTCTTTTGGTTTTTTGGGTTTTGTTATTCCTTTTTCCCAATATCCTTTCGATATAAGACACTTTTTTAATTCTTGATAATTATCCCAACCTAACTTTTTTGAAATAATTTGCGATTCTACCCACAGCCAGATTTCTAATTCAGGGGCAAATACAATAACCTTCACATTTTCTTTTGCCCAGCCATTATATACAAGTTGTGTTTCTATTTCTATTTCTATTTCTTCGCGAGTCTTTTTTTCCTGACCACTTCCTTCAAGATCTAAAAATACCATTGCATAGCGATATTGTTTCAAGAACTTTCTCAAAAAATCACTTGCGTTTTTGTATACCCCTGCATCACGATTAGGCTCTTTATAAATATCACAAAAATCGTTCAACTTCTTTTCCGGAAACAAACGAGAAAGTAAGCCTTTTATCCCCTGTGACATATCATTATCCGCCACTAAAAAGACAATATCTTTCATTGCAATACCCCTGCTGCATGGAGTGAAGCAATATCTACTTTTTCACGCCAATCTTTAAGTTTTGGATGATTTATTCCTTTTATCACATCTATGCACCCCGATTCTGTCTTTGAAAAACATAGAATTTCTTTTAGTTCAGCAAGATTTAATATTGCAGGAGAATGCGTTGCCAGAAACACCTGACTTTTATATACCGAAGAAAGAGACTGATAAATACATTCTATAGCGAGCGGATGTAATCCATTCTCCGGCTCCTCAATCATATATATTTTGTCTTTTTCTGACAAATAAGGAATAATTGTTTGTGCTAAAATGCGTAATGTTCCGTCCGAAATAACCCAAGAAGGCAATTCCAAGCCATTTTTATGAATAATACTAAGATATAAAAACCTATCTTCCATTCTTTCCCTTATTTGAATATCTTGAACTTCGGGTAAAGCAGATTGTATATGTTCAAGCCATAATGTAAAGGCTTTCGGATTTTTTTCCTTTAAGTTTTGTATCACTTTCGGTAGATTGGATCCATCCGTCTGGAAAGAAATAGGAACATCGGGTCTACATGAAACACGCATATTATTACTATTCAATTGCAGAAATTGAATCCCTTCCATAAGTACGTTCTTTAACCAGAGAGATACAGGAAATCGTTCTTCATCCTCTGGTGTCCCTGCAAGCGATGCTTTATATGGACCAATCTTATAAATTATATTCCATTCTGTAGTTTCCGATTTAAAATATCCACTTCCTGGTGCATTTTTTGAAATTACTTTTCTCCAGCCCGGTGGCGTTTTTTTCCGTCTCGAAACAACAATGTGGTCAGGAGCCTTTAATTCTTGAGGAAAAAGGTCATCATCTCTTTCTTTTTTCCCATTTCTATGAATATTTTCACTCCCTTTCTTTATTAACCATAGATTTTCGTCTTGAATGCTGATCCCATTAATGGTATCGGAATGTAAAGACATTTCATAACGAACTGTATTATATTCATCGTCTTTCAATTGTTTTTGAATCTCTTCAGGGATTTTTATTTGCAAAGCAATTTCAAATTGTTCCCCCTCTTTTCTCCATAATAACTCTTTAAAGTGAGACACTCTTTTTTGAATTGCATTCTGAGGTCCCTCTCGAAGAATATCATGGATTAAACAAATCGTATCAAAAAAAGTGCTTTTTCCACTTGCATTAGGACCAACAATTATCTGAAAGGGTTCGAGTTGTATATCAATATACTTAAATGCCTTGTAATGTAAAATTTCTAAACGTCTAATCATTTTTTATAACCCCAATATTCTTTATATTCAAATTCGAACTTATGTTTTTATAATGGGATATAATTAATTACTTATTATTATATTCTTTTCTATCTTTTGAACCGAAATTTAAAAAGTATCAGTTATTACATTGACAAGGGCATTCCTTCCGAAATAATTGTTATATCAAAGCGACAATTATATTTATGAAACTTGTCTCCTCTAAATATAACACTATTTTCCCCATGTTGTAACTGGGGAATCTCTCCTTCTGGAATAATATCGCGAACAAACTCTCCTTTTTCGTTGTAAAGTTTACAATTATCTTTAGATACAAATTCAATATAACTACCGCTCTTTATTTCTATCGGGAAGGTCAAAATTATATCTCCTATCTGAACCGATGGATTTTCTATCTTTACTGATTTAAAAGGAATAGCAGAAATAGGACCCAATCCCACCTCTACCTTTTTTCCCACGGGAATATTGTTAACACCAATTGTCAATGTTGCAATACTCTTAAAATTAACCCAATAATGATACATCGGATAAGCAAAAGACATAATATCGCTCGACCCACTCAAAAAATCCTTCCGCATTCGTGTATGTTGCCATTCATACCGTGATAATTGATACGACTCAGGTTCAACAAGTTCAAAATATCGCCAACCCGTAAAATCTACCGTAACATAATGGTCTGCAAAACCACCTATTAAATGTTTGGGAGACGCTATCTGAAAGTTAAGCACCTCACCCTGCCCATCCCCTTTTATCCAAACTCCCAACCCACGAGTTGAGAAGTCCACCATATTTTGAATATCCTTGCGAAATACTGCCCAGGAGCGTTCCTGCTCTGCATCTACATTCTCCGCTCTCAATATAGCTTTCAACTTACTATCCTCCGCTTTTTCAAGTGGATATTCAAGCGTTGCAGATACCCCCTTTTGTGTTTCCGCTTTACTAAACTCATTTTCAACACGAAAATTTGCAAGTAATTTAGCATCGGGATGGTCTTCTTCTTCCGTCTCAAGCAGTGCCTCTATACGCATTTTTAAGGGCTGAGATGCATACGGATTATTCACACTAAAACTATTTGATGTATCATTTAGGTTTATTTTATGTTTTATATATGTAACAGGACGAAATTGATATTGCCCATTTTCATCCACATCCAGAGTAAACTCCGCGCCAGGTTCTATTAATTTTTCCTTT
The DNA here is from genome assembly GCA_020216745.1 of Candidatus Hydrogenedens sp. Classification (GTDB taxonomy): domain Bacteria; phylum Hydrogenedentota; class Hydrogenedentia; order Hydrogenedentales; family Hydrogenedentaceae; genus Hydrogenedens. Next base: position 4,556 of record JAIWNQ010000288.1, on the reverse strand, counting down.
ATAGATTCTGGCACAATATTTTTCATTCGGAGTTCTTCATATTTTCTCGCTATCTTTGCAAATCGTTGAAATTTATCACTATTTAGATTTTTGGGAGTAAATCCTACCACATACGACAAACTACTATTCGTCGCTAATGCCTTCGCACAAATATATTCAAATTCATCCGACATACTTCGTTCTGGCTGGACACCATCCCAATCAAAAATTCCCCACCACCCTAAATTCGTAGGTAGAAACGAGTATTTCCACTGGCGATTGCTAACAATGTGATAGTCCACAAATTCTTTTTTCCCTCGCATCGGACAATCCCACGCACCCATTCGAGAACGAACACACCAGAGGTGATGTGAAAAAGTACTCATTTCCATAATGGGAGACTTGTTAAGCCGACGAATCAATTCATATACAAATTTCGCAGAATAATGCCATGTATTTTCCCAACCTCCTAATACATCCGAACCATCCAGAGCATCTAAATATACCATGTCAAAACCACAATAGTTATACAAATCTGCTGTCCGTTGAATCACTTCTGTAAAAAGAGTTGAATTAACATCCGGCACAAACAAGCCGAAACATTCTTTTAGATGATGAACTTTAGCACCTTTTTTGTGAGCGGAAACCTTTGTTTCATACGCTCCCCGTTCACATTCCACAAATGTAAACGGTGCACTCTTCTGAACATCTTTATATATAATCAGTTCATCATCAATCCGCAACGTTGCACTATTACGAACAAAAAAACCTGTGATTGCTGACATTGTCTCCGTACTTTCTTCAACAATAACTCGACTATCCCCCGCCTCTAAATCCTCCGCCAAGGTAAACGTTTTATCCGAAGCCAATCGGGTATCGGGAACAGGTGTTACCCAGGGCGTTTTCTTATCTATAAAAAAGGAATAGGTATGCAAACCCGCATACAAACCTGCTTGATGTATCGTATCAATAACTGTTTTCAAACTATCCCTACCCCGTGGGTACAATTCAGGGTTCACCTCAAAATCACCCCATCGAAACGGATGTCCCCCATGAAAATCTATTTGAGTTGCCCCAACACTTTTCGCTACTTCTATCCATTGGGATACCGTTTCCTCCGTAACATACTCACTTGTGGAAATTAAATAAGAACCCTGATTTACCTTCGCATCTAAAGCCCACGGTCCACCTATATCCGATTGAGGCAATTCTGGTGATGATTTTATGGCATCTTTAAGTGCGTTGCGAATGTTATCCATCGGACCGGCAATTAAGGCTCCTTTTGTCCCTTCAAAACCGAATCGTTTATAAACAATGAAACCGCTTACTTTAGAACATAACCCGGGTATCTGATTGCAATTCGTTTTCAGGTCCAGTGCCAGAGGAGTAACTGCAAAAGCATCTTCAAAAGTCCCTTTCAAAGTTAGCGGTATTTCCGCATAAGAAATTTCTTCCGCCTTATCCCACGAAACCGACCGCACCTCAAAAACAATCCGTTGAGGACCCGTAACAACATGAAATACCACCTGCCCCGCAACCGCTCCAAAATCAGCTGTCAATACTGCACCCTCATACCTAACCGCCTTTACAGGGAAACTTTGGTTTTCTCCCTTCAACACAGCAAACGGTATCTTCTTCGCTTTATCCAGATAATCCCTCCCCGTGGCTTTATCCACAAACTGCGTTATACCCCCCGCATCATCCATCCCCATCTTAAAACTATCCGTTTCCACTACAACTTCTGCTTGTAGAGAAAAAATGAAAGAAACATGTACACAAATAAAAAATACTCCCATAGATAACCTTTTGTAAATACGATAATATTTCATGTGAGAAAAGCAAAGATTAAAAAACATTTGGAATTCCTTTCAAAAGTTATTTACAAATAATGATTTCCTTTTGATAATATATTAATACTATTTTAAAACCTATAAAAAATAACAAGGAGAATTATTATGAAAAATTCACAAATAAAACATAATAATTTTACACCTACCCGTAGAGACTTCATCAAAGCAAGTGCAGTGACAGGCGCATCTTTTTTTATTGCCCATCACGCCTTTTCAGAGCCAGCCCCACTAAAAGTAGGTATCATTGGTTGTGGTAGACGTGGAATCGGAGCAGGATTGGACTGCGTCCGTTCCTCTCCAAATATTAAAATAACTGCCATCGGTGACCTTTTTCCAGATGCTATCCAGAAATGTAAAGAAAAATTATCACAATTAGGCGATGCTTTTCAGGTAGAAGATAAAAATTGTTTTACCGGTTGGGATAATTATAAAGGTGTTCTGGAAACAGATATAGATATTGCCATTCTCTCTGCTCCACCAGCATTTCGTCCACAACATTTCCAATATGCCATTGAAATGAATAAACATGTCTTCATGGAAAAACCCGTTGCAGTAGACCCTCCCGGTATCCGTTCCATTTTAGCAACAGGCGAAAAAGCAACTGAGAAAAAACTAAATGTCGTCGCAGGCACACAACGCCGGCATCAGAAGCCATATCTATCTTTAATTAAGCGTATACATGAAGGAGCCATCGGCGATATCGTTTCTGCTTCTTGCTATTGGATTGGCGACTATGATTACTATACACCTGTTCCTCGCGACCCTTCCTGGTCAGATATGGAATATCAACTCCGCAACTGGAATTACTATACATGGATTTCAGGAGACCATATTGTCGAGCAACATGTGCATAATATTGATGTGATTAATTGGGTATTAAATGCTCATCCTATCCGTGCTATCGGTATGGGTGGAAGACAACAACGAACGGGGCCCGAATTCGGGCATATTTATGACCACTTCTTCGTAGAATTTGAATACCCCGGTGGCATACGCGTAACCAGTGCTTGCAGACAGAACAAAGATACATTCAAACGCGTTGGCGAATATGTGGTTGGCACACGCGGAAAAGCAGAACCCGGTAAATATATCTTTACGGATAAAGAATATCCCTACTCCGGCGAAAATAACAACCCTTACGAACAAGAACATGCTGATCTCATTTCCGCTATACGCAATGGAACCTATATCAACGAGACAAAAGCCATCGCTGAAAGCACCTTAACCGCTATTATGGGACGCATGTCTGCATATTCTGGGCAGGAAGTTACATGGGACTGGGTTTTGAACGAGTCAAAACTGAACTTGTTTCCTGAAAAATTAGACTTTGGACCGATGCCCGTTCCACCTGTTGCCATCCCTGGCGAAACGGAATTAATATAGATTGGTTTTTTGTCTGACAGGTCAGATGTGTCCGAATTTTCAATTAATGTAATTGTTGGTTGAATATGGCGGGTTAGCTGGGTTTTATTTTGCCGAGATTGAGAATTGATGCGGGTGGTATTTTAACGTCTTTGATTTCCAATATCATTCCGCGTTCGGTTTTGATTCGTAGGTTATACATCCCAGCAGGAACGGGTTTGAATTGTATGTTCCCCGCTTCATCTGTGTGTGCATCGCAGGGCCACCATGGTCCCAATTTGGGATGAAACATCATCAGTCCTACATTTTCATTTGAAATAGGTTGGTCGTCTTTATCAAGCAACTGGAATTCAACAGTGCTTGCCTCCAGCATCAGGATTTGCATATCTTCGAGGTAATCGGCGTCTGTTGGCGGAATCTCAAAATAGTTATTCGGAAAATAATGTAGGATAGGGTCCCATGCTCGGATAAAAACGCCTTTGTTTTTAGGTATTGTAATAGTACTAACTCCATCTGGTCCGCTTAAATTTCCGCGAGCAATAGGTTCGTCAAAAGCATTTGGCTTTTCTGTTGCAATACCTGCCATTTTTTCCAAAGGTTTGCCAGTGCTGTCAATAATGGTGATTTTCCCGATAACCCATGGACTGGGAGTTGTTGATGTCGGGGGTTCTGATATAGTATGTTCAGGGGTTTGTTGAGGAGTAGAGGTTGTAGATATTTTTTCTGATTGAGCCGATGTAGGCTGTGGTTCTGTGCTTTTTTGACTGCATGAATTGAATAACAAAAACAAAAAAATGAGCGGAAGGATTATTGTGTATTTATTCTGTTGTTGTGTCATAAGTGCTACGAAATTGATGTTGATAAAGTTGATAATAAATTCCTTGTTGTTTTAATAGTTGTTCGTGTGAACCCTGTTCCACAATTTTTCCATGGTCTAAAACTAAAATTCGGTCTGCGTTCATGATGGTCGAGAGCCGATGAGCGATGATAATACTTGTTCGCCCTTTTAAGAAGGTAGTTAGGGCTTCTTGTATATATTTTTCGCTTTCGGAATCTAAGTTAGATGTTGCTTCATCAAGAAGTAGCAACTCTGGATTTTTTAGAATGGCACGTGCCAAGGCGAGCCGTTGTCTCTGTCCGCCAGAAAGTAATTGTCCAAACTCACCTAAATTGCTGTCTAATCCATTGGGCATTTGAGAGACGAATTCCTGTGCGTGTGCCATGATGAGAGCTTGCTCGATTTGTTCATCTGTAATGTTGGTATTTCCCCCAGTAAGGTTATCGCGAACCGAGCCTGAAAAAAGGATTGTCTCTTGTGTAACAATCGCTATTTGCCGTCTTAGACTTTCCAATGTGGCTTTGCGA
>JAIWNQ010000287.1 GCA_020216745.1 Candidatus Hydrogenedens sp. | reverse complement strand
ATGTCTATGTCGTCAAAGTAAATGGCACCTTGTTTAACATCATAAAACCGAGGGATAAGTTTTACAATAGTAGTTTTGCCTGAGCCACTGGGACCGACTAACGCAACCTTTTCTCCACGTTGGATTGAGAAGTTTAAGTTATCCAGGACAATCTTTTTGCCGTCATAGGAAAAAGAAATATTTTCGAATCGTATTTCTTTGGATAAAGGTTTTAACGGAACTGCTTGTGGGTCATCCTGAATATCTGGTTGAAGGTCTAAATATTCAAAAACGCGTTCTGCACTGGCAACACTGGTTTGTATCATGTTGTTTACTGTAGATAATTTGCGGACAGGGTCAAGAATCATAGCGAGGGCAAGATATACCTGCAATAAATCGCCCATATCTAACCGATAGTTAATGACACGATATCCACTAAATAGAATGAAACCAGAGAAACCGACCACGAGGATAAATTCTGTAATGGGTTCCGTAGCAGAATCTGCTTTGACCATTTTCCTTAAAAATTTGCGTAGTCGAGATGCCTCAATATCATATCGTTGTTTCAAAAAATTTTCCATTTGGAAGCCTTTAATGATAAGAATCCCTCGTGTTGTCTCATTAATAATTGAGGCGAGGTCTGCGACCTTCATCAAGGAACGCCGAACACTTTTACGGACATATAACCCTAACTGAATTAAGGCATAACCTAATGGAGGTAAAACACATATCCCGACGAGGGTTAACCATGGGTCTACACTGATGGCTACGATAAGAAATGTCAATGCTTTGAAAGGTTCTCGGAGTACTTTGATAAAGGCATTGGACAAGCCACGATTGACCATGAATATGTCATTGCTGAAACGGGCTACTACGTCCCCTGATGAATGGGATTCAAAGAAACCTAATGATTGAGTCATTATATTCTGGTACATCTTTTTGGATAAATCAACGGAAACGAAAGCACCTACGGAACCTGCAAAATATTCCTGAAAGAAACGAGCACAACCACTAATAAATGTGAGCACAATCACGATAACAATCGCAATAGATAGAGCAAATAATTTGCGAGCCCTCATTTTATCTACGAGTTGGAGGAAGGTTTTATCCCATTCTGCTGGTGAGGTATTGAACCATTTATGAATATTCGTGTCCCATTTTTGAATATCCTTCGCATACTTTATAGCAGGGTCTTCTTCGGGATGAAAGAAGCTCTCATTTTGAGATTCTTTTGGCTGATATAACGTTAGTTTTACAGCGGTGCCTAAACTTACTATCATTGTTCCGAACGAAAAAGCAATAACCAGAGAGAGAGCAATGGCTAAAAGGAGCCGAGATTTATACACCAATGCATATCGGAGGAGGCGAAGATATACCTTCCATCCGGAACTTGAACCTTTATGTTCCGGTAGAAGAGAGTTTGTTACAGGTTCTGTATGTATTGGTAAAAGTTCCATAAAATAGTAGTAAGCGGATAAAGGATAGTGTTAGTTACTCCTAATGGCTATTTTATTCAGTTTTTCAAGGATGTGTTCTGCTTGTGTCATTATATCGTTAATAATTTCTGCTATACTTTTAATTTCATATATTCGACCAACAACCTGACCACAAGCAATACATCCACGATTTACGTCTCCGCTGAGATAGGCTTCTTTTCCTACTTTACCAGAGATAACGGGGAGGAGTTCTTCAAGAGTTGCCCCTGCTTTTTCCATAGTTGCAACAGTTAATGCTGCTTCATTTTTTATGATTCGAGCTGGATTCCGAATAGAACGTTCAACCACTATAGTATCGGTCTCTTGTGCTTGAACAAGCCACCGTTTGAAATTCTCATGCATAGGAGATTCTTTTGAAGCCATGAATCGTGTTCCCATAAGGATAGCATCCGCACCTAAACATAAAGCGGAGATAAGTCCTTTGCCATCGCAAAATCCGCCTGCTGCAACAACAGGAATTGAGACAGACTCGGCGGTTTTCGGTAATGCTATTAATGTTGGCACATCGTCCATTCCTGGATGTCCGCCACATTCGAAACCAACAATAGTGACAGCATCAACGCCAACCCGCTCTGCTTTCTGGGCAAAACGTACTGCTGGAACTTTGTGAATAACTTTCACTCCTGCGGATTTTAGTTTTGGCAGATACGGTTCTGGGTTTCTTCCAGCGGTTTCGACAACAGGAATTCCCTCTTCACAAACAACATCGACATAAGCTTCGGTCATATCGTTTGGCATAATTACTGGAAGCATGGAAATATTGACCCCGAACGGTTTATCAGTCATGTCTCGTGTTCTTTTTATTTCGGCTCGTAGTTCTTCACCTGTAGGGAAAGAAACTGCAGTGATAAAACCTAATCCGCCTGCGTTGGAAACGGCGGATACCATTTCCGCTTTGGCTAACCACTGTAAGCCTCCCATCAGGATAGGGTATTTAATGCCTAACATTTTTGTGATTCGTGTTTCGAATGTGAACATAGTTTTTTCCTATATTAATATTCAGAAGTATAACATAAAATTATTTTTTCAGGAGTGATAGCTCCATTTTAAAAACATACTTAATCTGGTTCTTCTTCAAATGTTTCATCTTCTATATGTTTTTTAACAAATGTAGTTGTATCTTGTTCTGTTTCTGTTTTTTCTTCGGTAACCTTTACGATTCTGCCTTGGAAATGCTCTAACAAATCGTTAATCTGCGGTTTCTTTCTGAGTTCATGTGCAAGTTCAGGGGATACTAAATCTTTGAAATGTGTTTTCCGTTGAGATGAGGTTTTTTGGGTAGTTATTTTTGATGATTGTTGAACCACCTGTATTTCGTTTGTAGAGTATCGCAGGTTATTCATTATTTTCATTATCATTTGTTGTGTTGATTCTTTATTAAGAATGGAGATGGCGGATGTATCTGATGGGTCTACATATATGGTAGTTGTTTTTGTGGCTTTATGATAAGTTATATGTATTTTACCTAATCCAAATCGGAGGTCTGAACTTTCTTTTGCTATTTCAAAAAGGACCTTTGGAGTGATTTCTTCTGTAGCAGATACTTTTTCCGCTTTCGTTTCTGCTTGGGTTTGATGGTCTATGTTTGTTTCTGCTTTCGTTTTTGGAATTTTTGGGGGAGGGTTTAATTTTTCTGAATCCGCAGTTTTCGGTATAGATTCCGTAATTACTGGTTTATCTAACGTTTTTTTTTCCGACGCCTTTGTAATTTTGTAGTCCTGTGTCGGTTTTTCCTGGACAGAGCGGGGTGTGTATGGATATTTTAATGAATCCTCAATCTGTATAAGTTTTTCGAGAATACTCTCAATAGACAGGTCGCTACCTACTTTGCAATTTTTAACGAAGAAAGCCTCTAAGGCGGTTCGATGTGATAATTGAGAAGTAAATGTCTGATTTAGGTTTGCTAATTGTTCTACAAAACGGATTAATTGGATAATGGAGAATCGTTCTGATTGTTCCTTTAAACGTTGGATGTCCTCTTCGGGTAGGAAAAGTTGATTAGGGTCTTGTGTCGTTTTTAATATTAATAAATTCCGTATATGTCGGATAAATTCTTCGACGAACTGAGCCAAATCTTTTCCTGAATTTGAAATTTCATCAATAATATTTAAAATCTTTAATATATCCTTTTCAAGAAGACTCTGTACTAACTGGTCAATTTTTTCTGCTTCAATCAAACCTAAAATATCTTGAACATCTTTGTAGGTAATCTCTCCTTCACAATACGTCATGAGTTGGTCTAAAATACTCTCCGCGTCACGAACTCCGCCATCCGCAGAACGTGCAATGGCATAGAGGGCTTCTTTTGTTGCTTTTCGTTTTTCTGCTTTGGTGATATGTTCCAGTAGGTTTACAATATCTGGCACAGCCACCCTTCGAAAATCATATCGCTGACAGCGGGAAATAATTGTAGCGGGAATCTTATGTGCTTCAGTAGTTGCGAGAATAAAGATAGCATGAGAGGGAGGCTCTTCCAATGTTTTTAGTAAGGCATTAAACGCTGCAGACGAGAGTTGATGAACTTCATCGATAATATATACTTTGTATCGTGCATGAGCAGGTGCTAACCGTACCGCTTCTCGTATTTCGCGGATATTATCCACACTGTTATTTGAGGCTCCATCAATTTCCTGAACATCCAGATGAGTGCCACGGCTGATTTCAATGCAGTTGTCGCACGTATCACAAGGTTGTGGTGTTGGTTTGTCGGTGCTGGTACAATTCAACGCTTTTGCGAGAATCCGTGCGGTGGTCGTTTTGCCAATGCCTCTGGAACCGATAAATAACAAGGCATGATGTATCCGACCAGAAGCAACCGCATTTTTCAAGGTTTTTGTTATGTGGTCCTGTCCTACAACCTCGTCAAATTGCTGTGGTCGCCATTTTCGGGCAAGTACATGATATTCACGATTTGGTTTTGGCATGTGTTGTTCCTGCCGTTAATTATAAAAGTGCTCGCGCACCCATCTTCGAACGGCATGTCCAGAACGGCCACGGAGCAGTTAGCTCGGGCCCGGCAACCCTACAGCACACAGACGGAATCGACTACGGCTGCTTCCTTCCGGACCTGACCGGGTTCGCCGCCCGCCTGTTGAGTAGGACCAAGCCGTCAACACCACTTACTCCGCACCAGCTAAAGGGCATACCGCCCTCGGTAGGGAATTCAGCCTCGCTAAAGCGGATTTGCGAGTTCAGGAACGCCGCTACGTTCCCACCTAGCGCGAGCACCTAATATTATAACGATTTTCCAGCAAAAAGGCAACAAGAACATAGCCAAAATTATTCTTCTAATTTTAGAACCCTGCGAAGATGCTGAATTGTAGGTAGGTGGCTTGCATTTAAGAACACAGGCAGGGCTTTGATTGTGCCCACTATTGAACGACGCTGGGAACGGTAAATCATTCGCAGAGCGGTAATTGGCATAAGTATTGTTTTTGTAATAATATCTAATCCAAAAATAATAGTTTTCAAAATTAGACTGTGTGGCTTTTTTTTAATTTTTTCAACGAGGGGTGTTATTATTCTGGGTGAAACAAAACAGGCAGAACGGATAAGACGGTTATCCTCTGTTCCCTTCCAATGAAAATAATCCTCGTATACTATGGGATTTTCTTTTAATATCCCTTCTTCTATTGCTCTTTTTCTTAATTCAGTGCCAGGGTAAAATCGAAGTGAGAAAAACAATGGCATGAACGGTCTCGGTGTCCGAGATAGGATAAGAGATGTATTCAATCTATCCTCTAATGTTTCAAATGGATTGTCTAAAATAATATCATAGTAGATGCCTACAGGATATTCAGATACAATCTGTGCCGCTTTCAGGAAAGTCTCAGACTTGGTAGGTCGCTTATAAATCTCAATGCATGTTCGGTCACTTCCACTTTGTAAGCCCATATTGGTCCAGGTCATCCCTGCATCAACTAACATAGACATGCGTTCATGCGATACCTCGCGAGCAGTGGTCTTTGCAATAAAAGGTAAACCTATACGTTTTTTGTACACTTTACAAAATTCTTTAATATATTCCATATCCGAGGCGAAGAAACAGTCGTCAATTATATCAACATAAAAAATAGGGGGTCCTTCCTTCATTGCCAGTTCTAATTCTTGAATCACATGTTCCACACCGCGATGTCTCACAGGCCAGGTCCCATACAATTTACGTAGAAACCGATTACAACAATAGGCACACCCATAAGGGCAACCCCGTGAAGTCATGATTTTATATACCTGCCCACGATACCTCTTATATCGCATCAGATGTTCAACCCGCACGGGCTCTATTTTAGTCCCTGTATCCACATAACTACGTTCAGGTATCTGCCTCAATGGAGGAAGGATATCCAGGTCTGTAATAAGTGGAGAAAGAGGGTTGGTTTGTAAAATTCCCTCCTTATCTATATAGGCGAGGTTATTAATTTTTTTCAATGCATCTTTATCAGCACCGCTTTTTACCGTTTCAAGAAATGCTTTTAGTGACAATTCTCCTTCACCAATACACACAAAATCTGCTATCTGTGCACAACGTTCAGGTTCCGTAGTCGCTTCAATTCCACCCCAAATAACATATGTTTCAGGCAGTACTTCACGAACTATCTTTGTTATATCCGAAGCAACCTGGAAATCCTCTGCGGTTAGACTGATGCCGACTACTTTTGGATTTTCTTCTAATAGGAGTTGTTTTATATGTTGATGTTGATTTCTGCTTGCATATTTTTTAAATACTGGGAAATATAAAAGGAGAGAGTCAAAGCCTTCCTGGCGAAGGTATAAATGTAATCCTTTTAATCCTAATATATCGAGGTTTGGTTGTGCTGAAACTAATAATATATCTGTCATTTGTTTTTACCACCTTGTATATAACAAACGTATTAAAAAGAATATTCTGTATCCTGATTACATTTTTATTGATACGTTACAAACATAATCATATTATCCCTTTCCTCTGTTAAAATAAAAATTACATTCAACAAAATTTTGCTTCAATAATATATCAAACATCTGAATACTAATAACATATTTTTAGTGAAAGTACTATACCCTTTTTTGTTAAACTTAAACAAAAGTTTTTATGTTTATAAAAATAATATTTGGGGGATGTAAATGAAATATGAATAAGAATATTCTTAAGCAAGATTATGTGGAATGTTATGTTGCGTATATAGATATTCTTGGTTATAAAAATAAAATAATAGAAAGTAAAAATAATTTATCTATTAGAGAAAATATCCTTAATTTAGTCAAAGAATTTTCCACATTAATGCCTGTTCGGAAAAAATGTAATAAGGTAGATTACTATACTCAAACCCATCAATTCTCTGATTGCATAGTTATTTTTGTCCCCATAAAAACGCATAACTTAGAGGATATATTTTGCAAGATTAAATATCTCTTCGATAAATCCCTTAATTATGGTTTTCTAATTAGAGGTGCCGTAGATATTGACCTAATGTATTGGAACGGTATTTGGGGAAGTGAAGGTGCACGAAAAATTCAAGAAGATTTCTCAAATAATGAAAATGAATATGTAAGATTATGTTTAGGCCCCGGAATCGTAAGTGTATATGAAATGGAAAAAGAATATGCAAAATTTCCACGCATTATTGTGAGTGAAAAGATTGAGAAAGAAGCCAAAAAAACAAGATTAAAATATATATACAAAGCAGATAGAACTATAAAAACACTTGATTATTTCATAGACAAAATGGATACTACTTCTATTAACAAATCTAATACAAAAGATAAAGACTATCCATATATTAGGCTTTGGGACCCTAATATGATATTTATATCCAAAAATATTCAAAAAAGATTTGAGAAAGAAAAAAAAGAATATATTTCTTTTCTGAAGGATAAAATAGAAAATTTTAAAAAAGAGATAAAAGAATTAAAAAGGGAAAAATATTATTATAAATTAAAAGAAGCCAAAAATATTATTGAAAAATATGAATGGATTATTGATAAATTTGAAGAAGTAATTGAAAAACAATAACAACAACTTATGTTTTTACCCCTTTCTTATATAACCAGAGAAATATAGCACTTATTACAATAATTATACCTGTTTCAAGGTATTCAAATCGTTTTTAAAGAAAGTATAAGTTCAATCATTTGTTATTTTAAAAAAGATTTTGCATTAAAGTAATATATAATAAAATAGTAGATTTTGGAGGAACTTTAATGGTGCATAATTTAAACCCTGAAGAACGTAGGAAATATCCCCGCAGTAAGCACGGGTTAAAACTTCCTATTGAATCAAAAGGACCGGGAATATTAAACCATGTGGATAATATCAGTGCAAATGGGGTTCTATGTCACACAGTTCAACCTATTCCACTGATGACGCGGATGCAAATCGTGGTAGAATTACCGAAACCATTTGAACACCGTATTCAAGCAGAAGGTGTTGTTGTTCGCTGTATAAAAGAAGAACTCGGAGATGACCACTTTAAAGTAGGGATTGTGTTTACTCGAATCAATGAAAAGGACCAAGAGACAATTCGTGAATTCGTTGAAACGACTTTATCTAAAAAGGATGATTAGGAAGAAGATGAATTATGATTAAAGATGTAGGTGCAATTAAGGAAGTAAAAAGAGGGAAGAAAGGGAAATCCAAAGAAACCACAGATAATAAAACAGTAAAGAAGATTTTACTTTTTGGCAAAGATGCTGAACAGTTAATCCCCCTATTTAGAAAGCATCCAGAACTTACAGTTGTCCGTGATAATCCTGATTATGTTTTGAGTTATGGGGGTGACGGAACTTTATTAGCCTCCGAACATGCTTATCCTTATATTCCAAAGATTCCAGTATTGAATAGTATGCGTGGGCATCGCTGTATACCCCATCCACCGGAGGAAGTTATTGCAAGACTCGCAGAGGATAAACTTATTGCTTACCGGTATATGAAACTCACTTGCAGTATATATCCCGGTGGACAAACAAACCCGACACATCAAATTGAATCGCTCAATGAAATTACCGTCGCTAAAGGGCGAATCAACTCCGCAGTGCGATTTAAACTTTGGGTTGATGGTGTATCGTATGAAGGAGAAGATAAAGATATCCTTGGCGATGGGTTTATGATTAGCACCCCATTCGGTAGTACTGCATATTTCTCCAATGTAACACGGGGTATTTTCTGGGAAGGTATTGGTATCGCCTTCTTAGCAACTTCTGAAGATATTACACACATGGTTCTACCTGAAAAAACGCTCATCGAAGTAAAAATAACACGCGGTCCCGCTATTCTCGCCTATGATAATATTCCCGAATCTGTCCCATTAGAGGCAGGGGATATCCTTGTCGTTAAGAAAAGTCCACACGATGCCATAATCTGTTCCTGCGGGGTAATTCATCGACCATCAGAACCTTTCTAATCTACATTTATTCTTCGTCTATGTAATATGTAATTCCAGACCAAAGGTTTATATCGTTATTTCTATTATAATAAAACACAGTTTTTATTATTAATATAAAAATAATAATATAATAAATTAATATAAAAGGTATTTATAAATCTATTATTTTATTAATAATAAAAATTAAAATTTGATTGAATTTCATATAAATTTATGATATAATAATTATGCTATTTTGAATGAATAAAAAAATAAGATGAGGAGGAAAAACTATGATGTACCATCGAGAAACAGAGGAAACATTCCACGTGGTCTGCTCATGCGGACAGGAATATCCTCTGGTAAAACCGGACCTTATTGACCAAATCACATGTGGAGTTTGTGGAAAAATCGTAAAAGTAACTCCGGATAACCTTATTCGCCCGTCTGAGACGTCGACAGCCCTATTCAGGCGTATGAAGGAACTTCCCACTTCCCAGCGAATTCAAGAGGGAATCCGATTGATAAAGGAGGGTAAGTATGAACTTGCCTTGCCTTTATTACACTCAGTTATACATGACCTCCAGCCCATGCGAGAGGCTTTTTATGCCCTTGGCTATTGCTACCACCGAGAAAAGAAATATATTGAGAGTTTTATTTTTTTAGGAATTGCTGTTGATTTAGGACATCCTCACGCTAAATCACTTTTCGAAAAAACAAAAAGTATATTAGGTATTACTGAAGAAATCATCAATCCCAGAAAAGAATAAATACTAACCATGTAAATGTTTTTTAGTTATTGAGGTAAAGCAGATGGTTTTAATGACCCAGTGAGGATGGATGAGTTTGATAAAACAAATGAGATAGATGTAATAAATGGGTTAAAAAAATAATTGTGCTACTTCATCATCGCTCTATTTTATATTGATATATTTTTTATATTCCTGGGCAGTAGCCGTCTTCGCCACCAGGGCAGGCATGGTAGCCACCAAAGTTGAAGAATTGGATTAATCGCAATAACTCGCTTAAATCAATCATCCAATCCTGTGGATCGTAATCGGAACCGTGGGGTGTGCAACTTCTATCACCCGGGCCGGGGTCATAGCCATCTTCGGTCCCTGCCTGACAATGATATTCTCCAAAGTTGAAGAACTGTATCACTCGAAGTAGTTCAGATAGGTTTAT
>JAIWNQ010000286.1 GCA_020216745.1 Candidatus Hydrogenedens sp. | reverse complement strand
GCACTCGTTAATGTCGTCTTACCATGATCCACGTGTCCTATCGTCCCAATGTTCACATGCGGCTTCTTCCGCTCAAACTTCTGCTTCGACATCGTTGTATTCCTTCTTTTTTAGGTTTTGTTTTTAGTTAAATTTTAAATTACTTACCTAATAAACCTTTATGACTAATGGAGCCCACGACCAGAATTGAACTGGTGACCCCTTCCTTACCATGGAAGTGCTCTACCGACTGAGCTACGTGGGCATATTATGGAGCGGGAGGCGGGATTCGAACCCGTGACCCTCAGCTTGGAAGGCTGACGCTCTACCAACTGAGCTACTCCCGCATCGCAATCTATATAAACGCATTTCTGCGATTTATCACAAGTGGTGGTGGGCGCTGGATTCGAACCAACGTAGGCGCTAGCCAACGGGTTTACAGCCCGTCCCCTTTAACCACTCGGGCAGCCCACCACAAAACGTATATTCAATTTCCTGGAGCTGGCGAAGGGAATCGAACCCCCGACCTGCTGATTACAAGTCAGCTGCTCTACCTGCTGAGCTACGCCAGCGATTCTTCATTTTTATCCTCATGGGGATAAATATTTTACCAAACATCCATTTCTCTTGTCAACTTAACAAATCGAGGATAATTGATGAGCACCTCTCTAAAAAAACGGATGTTCTGATTATTAGAATGACATATAAGGCAATTATCAAATAGAGGAAATAACACTAAATATTCCCATAAAACATTGAGAAATATAACGTAATAATAATGTGCATCCCTTGGATACAATAAAAATTGATTAGTTAAAGAATTAAAAATTTTTGTGGACAGTGCTTTCTGATTAAAAGATTTTAAATTCCGTTTTATGATTTGTTCAGTTAAACTTGGTATAATTTCTTCACCTCACGTATACCATCTTCATAAATTTAAGGAAATAACTATTATGAATTTATCTCCTATCGAAAAAGAAATTTTTGATGATTTATTATCTCGTCGACCTGACTTAGCCTCATGCTCTGAGAATATATTAAAAGCACATCAATTACTTGTCGAATGTTTTAAGCATCATGGGACTCTTTTCACCTGTGGCAATGGAGGTTCATACGCAGATGCCTTACACATTGCTGGTGAATTGGTTAAAAGTTTCGAGCGGAAACGACCATTAGATACTACCCTCAAAGAGTGTATAGTAAATGAATATATGGGAGCAGAATTAAGTGAATATCTGGAAGCGGGGCTACGTGCTATCCCTTTGGGAATGAACAGTTCATTGAAAACAGCCATCGAAAATGACTGTCCTATGAGAGATATTGCCTTTGCTCAGGAATTAAATGTTTTAATGAATGCAGGGGATATTTTATTAACAATCTCAACCTCTGGCAATGCAAAAAACTGCCTTTATGCTGTGAGTGTTGCTCGAGCAAAAAAAGGGACAGTTATTGCTATGACAGGTCCTTCAGGCGGGCTCCTATCAAAGTATGCTCATGTTTGCATTAAAGTCCCTGGAGCAACCACAAAAGTCATTCAAGAGGCACATCAACCTATATGGCATACTCTTTGTGCAATGGTTGAGGCACATTTCTTCCCAGAAAAAAGATGATTAATTCTTCATACCAACATTAAATATCAAGGAGTAGATTATGACAAAAGGTAAATTTAGCCGACCTAAAATTGTATCTGTTGGAGCAGGAAATGTTGGAGCCACTTTTGCACAGTATTGCGTCGAAATGGAGTTAGGCGATGTGTTGCTCCTGGATATTGTGGAAGGCTTACCGCAGGGGAAGGCATTAGATTTGATACAGGCAGGTGTGGTTCGTGGGTATAGTGTTTCCATACAAGGCAGTAATGATTTTTCGGATATGAAGGATGCAGACATCATCGTTATTTCTGCAGGCTTTCCAAGAAAACCAGGGATGAGTCGTCTCGATTTGTTGGAAAAGAATGGGAAAATTATTGCTAATATTTGTGATTACATAAAGCGATTTGCACCAGATGCCATTGTAATCGTTATAACGAATCCTTTGGACATCATGGTGCAGTTGGCTTTCCATTTATTGAACCATCCCCCATCAAAAATAATGGGAATGGCAGGCTGTTTAGACAGTGCAAGGATGTGTTCATTTATTGCGGAGGAACTCGGTGTAAGCCAGAAGCAAGTAAATGCAATGGTGTTAGGCTCCCACGGTGATTTGATGGTTCCAATACCGGACTATACCACCGTTGCCGGAATTCCTGTAAAAGAACTTATTCCTACAGAACGATTGGAACAGATTATTGATAGGACAAGAAAAGGCGGTGCAGAAATTGTATCCCTCTTAAAAACAGGCAGTGCTTATTATGCACCATCTGCAAGTTCTGCAAGAATGGTCAAGGCTATTTTGCATGACGAAAAAGCGTTGTTACCCTGTGCCGTATATGCACAAGGGGAATATGGAATTTCTGGTGTATTTGTAGGGTTGCCCTGTATATTAGGGGCGAAAGGGGTAGAAAAAATCATCGAGTTGCCCCTTTCCAATGAAAATAAATCCGCACTAATGAAATCTGTGGAAGAAGTAAAGCAAGGAATACAATCATTAAAAGAATTAGGATTCGCAATCAGTTAAACTCAACTTCCGACTATTATTCACAACATCCATATTTCACTCTTTACTTAGGTAATACTTTTCCTTTATAAACCTTTATCACCTTTAACATGATTGGTCATCATATATAATACAGTGCTTTCATAACTGCCTCAATAATTATCGTGGATGGGATAGCTTCATAAATTGTATTATCAACCTTCACCGTTCTACAATCATTGGGACCACAAACACTACAACACGGGCTCTTTCCCGTCTTCGCATTAATATACTCTTCTAATAATCGGCCATTGATAATAATCCTGTTTGATTGAAGCGGATTGTTCTGAAACTGTTCTGGTGTAATTTCCCGTTTTTCAAGAATGACAACAATCCCTTTCGACTTTAGCATAGACTGCAACTGAGCCACTGCCTTTTCCAACTCATTCTCCGTATCCCCACATCTCGGACAAGTCTCCCCTTCTGAAACAAGCCGTTCCCACTCAATTTTCAATATTTTATCTTCCACAACTTTTTACTTTCCTTTAAATAACATTCCAGGGTTGTTTTTTGGGACGATGGATGAGTTGCTGGACATTATCGGGTAAGGGGGAAGGGTCTGTTATGACTTCTTTTTCGGGGTCCCAGCGAATGATTTTCTGGGTACGAATGGCAATATCACTTAATAAACAAAGTGCATTGGAACGCACTGCAACATCAATATTGGCTATGGTTTGTTTTCGTGTTTTCACACATTCAATGAAGTTCTTTAAGTGATGTTTACTCTGATACAGATGAACATCTGTCGGCTTCAATTTAATATCCAGTAATTTTTCAGGTTTTGCCTGGAGTGTCTCCCGATTAACATACACAGTTCCTTCTGTCCCTTCGAAGGTTATTCCTGTGGGGTTCAGGTTGGGTTCTTTTTTCTCTGTTTGTTCATTGGTAAAATGGACAATGATACCATCTGCATATTTCATCTGGACATCCCACGCCATTGCACAATCGCAAATGCCTTCTTTTGGGAATTCTCCCTTTCCTTCATATTCAATGGGTCCCGATGTCTCATCATTACCATGTCCCCATTGGGCAATATCAACATGATGAATTCCCCAACCTCCGATGAAGCCCATCGCATAATCTGCAATATGGTACCAATTGGGTCTCTCGGTTCGTGCCTTGCAATAGGGAACTGTAGGGGCAGGTCCTAACCACATTTCATAATTGAAATCTTCGGGAGCAGGAACAGGTTCTTCTCCACATGTAGGACCCACAATGCCACCAGGCACTCCAACACGGATTTTCTTTAATTCACCAATATAGCCATTTCTAACCAATTCACAGGCAAATCGAAAATCGTCATTAGAACGCTGTTGAGTTCCAAACTGGAAGATACGGTTGTGCTTCTTTATTGCCTCTCTAACTTTCAAATCGTCCTGAATAGAAATACATAAAGGCTTTTCAACATACATATCTTTCCCTGCCTGGGCAGATAAAACAGCAAGAATTCCATGCCAATGGTCATTGGTAGCAATAACTACCGCATCTATATCTGAACGGGATAAGACTTCATGAAAATCTCTGTAAAGGGATACGTCCTTAAATTTCTTACGGACATCCTCATAAGCCTCATCTAAATCCTCTTTCCGTACATCACATAAAGCCCTGATTTGAGCTTCTTTTACGGACATTAAAGCATCCATCAAATATCTTCCTCGTCCTCCTGTCCCAATGAAAGCCACACCTACTTTTTCAGAAGGTTTCGGGTCTTTGCCAAAGAGAGAAAAGGAAGGAACTAAAGGGAAAGACGCAAGCAACGCAGATGTCTTCATGAAACTGCGTCTGGACAATGTTTGTTTTTCATTGCTGGTCCCCATAGAAAGTCTCCTTATAATAAAATTTATTCTTTTTCTGTTAAGGGCCGAACCCAGAAATTTCTATACGCCACAGGACCATGGTCTCCCTGCAACATTATCGGTCCTTTTGGTGCTTCGTCATTGAATAAAGATGCCCGTGTCGGCCCCGATAGTTCTTGATTTTCGTGAACCACCACACCGTTATGAATAACACGCACAAATTGAGCATTGGCAATCTTTTTCCCTTCTGCATCAAATCTGGGAGCCTTGAAGATGACATCAAAACTTTGCCATACACCAGGGGGGCGAGATGCATTTACACGAGGGGGTTTCCCTTCATATCCACGCTGGTCATCCGGAATACCCGGTTCCTCATGCCAACGTTGGTAGATACCCCCACAATCACTATGTTTTGGCTCTGCCACACCCCAACTATCCAAAACCTGAATTTCATATCTACCTTGGAAATATACACCCGAATTGGAACCCTTAGGCACCATAAATTCGATATGTGCTTCCACATCACCCCATTCTTCCTTTGTAATGAGATGGTTTGTTTTGCCATCTTTACCATTGATAAGCACACCAATGCCAGGTAATGACGTAAGTAAAGCCTCATTCTGCGGGTCTGTCATTGCATCGCTTCCGCAATACCATGTGCCTGTTGGTTCACGGAACGCATTTAAATCGTTTGTGGAAACCCGAACAGGCTCGTAGGTAGCAACAGAAGACACAAGTTCTTTCCACACCTTCATAGAACGAGGCAAATGCTCTTTTACAGGCTCTTGTATTCCATAGCCCTGTAAACCGACAGGACCTGTATAACCCACTGATTTTAATGTTTTCAATAGAGGTTTTAAATCATAAGTTCCTTTGTCCAGCGGTTGGATTAATTTATCCCAATCCCCAGGAGGTTCTGCCCCATTCAAGGTTACAACAAATAATTTCGGTTTTACCTTGCGAATAAGCAAATCTAAATTCATTTCGGGTCCATCCACCTTTAACCAGTGGCACAGATTGAAAGAAATGCCCACATTGGGTTTGCCCGAATCCTGTGCTAATTGATAGGCCTGTTCTGTTTTATCAAGCCAGCAACCTGCATGAGGATACAGGGCTACCTTTACACCATAAGGCAATGCCTGGTCCGCTACATTACGGATTAAGGCAAGTGCCTGCTGATACGATTCCGGTTCGTCAGATTTCCATGCCTGACTGTTGATAGTCAGCCAGAGGAAATATTCATTTCCTTTCATAATTTCTAATGCCTCTGCCAATCCGGGTTGTATCTGGAAGCCTTCTTTTTCTATTGTTCCCCAGAAATAAACAGCATATAATTTGAGCCCGTTGGCTTGCAGGGCATTTTTAAGTTCTGCAAACGAGTCAAAACCTGTCCAGCTTATGCCTGTAAAACCTAATTCTTTGGCAAAAGCTACCTGCAAATCAGGTGTTGAATGTTCCGCATCCCGTGTTGCAGTATCCATAGCAAAAAATTCTTTGAAAAACGGGGAATCATCTGCAAAACACATTAAACTACCCAATAAAATTATCAAACCAAAAAGGACAAAAATCTTTTTCATTGTTAGTTTTCCTCTAAAAAATTAATTGTTTTTTCCTGCGGACCATTTAATTGCATTATACATGAGTTTACGAAATTGTTCATTGGCAAAATTTTGTGGACCATGACCTAACTGGATGAAAAAAATCTCCGTATTGTTATATTTATTTACCCAGCCTATAAAAGAAGCACTTTCAGGATGGTTCGTTGTCAAAAGCACATGGACCTCCGGGGAGATATAGAACTGACTATATGTCTCATCTATTTCTTCAAAATCTTCTACCCCCTGCGTAATGGGGTGATTTTTATCCGCAATATGTACTGGAATTTTTACATCATGCTTATATTTAGAGCGTTCATATTTTTTCCCTTCCCATTCCATATCTTCCAAAAAATATTTTGCCCCGATAATCTTTGAAAATTCATTCCACTCTGGAAAAGCAGATATGGCATGGTGCATAACAATTATTTTTTTGCCACTATTTAGCATATCCAGGAAATTTTTTTGCTGTTTCTTTGTTATTTTTTGATGAAAATTATAGAAAATAATCGTGTCGAACTCTTTATATTTATCATTATCAAAAAAAGCACATTTTCCACCTGCATAATCAAAGTATTCCGCCTTAACATCTGTCATACTTGCCCACATTGCTTCAAACGGCTCTTTATCATAACTATGGCCTCCCGTGATAATAGCGACACGAACTTGCGAATCTGCGTGGACTATAAAAAAACAAGAGAAAATAAAAATTAGGGTTATGCCTATCAAACTGACTTTCAGAAAAAAATGGCTCATCATCCTTTTCCTTTCTATGTTTAATTCTTTTTGCTTCAAGTAAACCAACAAACTATATAACATAATAAAAAAACATGTTAAAAAAATACAAAAACTATTTTAGCACACCGCTTTATAAAATAGCCCCATTGATATAGGAAACAATAAATGTTATATTAAAAGCAAATAATAGTATATTACGTTTATATATGAATACGATAAAAAAATTTTATTTAATCATTATCTTATTTTTAATATCAGTTATAGCAATTATATCGTTGCCTCAAAAACCTTCTCTCTGGGGTGATGAGTTGCTCGGTGGTGTTTTATTTACAGAGGCATCTTCTGCAATAGAATTCCTTACCGTTCAGGGAAGTGTAGGTCCTGAAGTAGCCCCGATATATCCACTACTACTCTACTTCAACGCTAAATACCTTCATATACCATTGAATACATTCCGATATTTCTCTGTGCTATGTTGTTTATTTAGTTCCCTCTTTATCTATCTGTCAATTTCAAAATTTGCCAGTAGTAAAATAGCCTTTCTTACATCTGTTTCCGTTGCGTTGGTGCCAATCCACCTCTGGTATAGCATGTTATTACGACCTCATGCTTTAGCCTTTTTACTAAGCACTATATCCTTCTATTTTTTCACACTTATAAATAATGACCATGTAAAAGTAAAATATCTTCTTATCCTCTGTTTTATTAATGTAATACTTATTTTTACTCACTACATCTTTTTCTGGATACCTTTGGCAGAATCCCTGTTTTTAATTCTTAATAGAAGAATCAATAAACGGAATATCTTGTTTCTCTTTCTGAATTCTACAATGATAGGTTTCGTTATTTTTTATTTAGGATTTTTCATTCGCACCAATAATATTGAATTTGCACCTGAAAAAGGTATCAAACAAATATTCCTTTTTATTTTCAGTGTGATGGATTATGAGATTCCTTCAATGACCTCTTGGGGAATACTCATACAGCCGTTGTTTTTCGTTCACAGGCAAATACCACCATGGCTAAATCATTTTTTTGAATATGCACCCAAAATCGTTGTCTACAGCGGAAATTGTCTTCTTTCACTTCTTCTCCTATACCTACTCGCAAAAGAATTATTTTATATCATAAAAAATAAAACCTTACCAAAAAATATATCCTGCTATTTACTCTTTTTCGGAGTCATAATGCCGATTTGTTTTGGGCTAATTCAGATAATCTTAGGAATAAACATTTCGATGGTTCGCTATTTCTACCTGTCTTTTATATGCAAAATTGCCCTATTATACATTTTCCTAATTCAAATTAGAAATAAAAATCTTTACAGATTTCTAACCACAATTACCGTTTTGTTCTTCATTCATCAATTCATTATTTACAGGGCTTGTTTGCCATATTCAGACTGGGACACATGTGCCAAATATATCAATGAACGAACCATAGCTAATGACATTATTATTACTGGTAGATTTGAAGAAGCAGTCACATTAAAATACGCAATGCCTAATCCCAATACCACACCTATTCTATATTCTACATCCATAAAATCTGCAATAGACGGAATACTGGATTTACAACACAAAAACCCATCTTCAACTATCTGGCTGATTTATAGTATGCAATGGAATTTTAACATGCCATGCATACTACGAGAAGAACTCAAAAAACGGGATATTAATTTTCACGAAAAAGTCTTCCCCTCCTTTGAAGGTATCGCCTCTTATGAAATACCACCAAAAATCCAACACGAAAACAATAAAACTACCTACGATGCATTTTACAACTGTAACCCAGAATATCAGTGGGAAGATGAAAAGAAAAACAGAAAAGATAAAATGCTCAAAATCTTAGAACAGTACCGCTCACACAAACTTGATAATGAATCATTGCTTGATTGGTTAGTTTTTCCCGACGGTTCAGCTGGATTAAACACCACACCCCAATTGACGTTCCAATTGATTGCTATGGACAAAAAAAACGAAGCTCAAGGTCTATTTAGACATTTTAGTAACCAAACAATTTGGGCCAACATCGCCTTAATCTTATTCTTAACAGAAACAGGACAATTAACAACAGCAGAAGAAATATTTATCCCACTAGCAAAGAGAAACATTTACTTGGCATGTCTATTAAAACCGATATGGAAAAATTATGCAGAAGGAAAATACTCAGAACTCCTTGAACAATGCCATCAATTAAAAAAAGTAGGGTTCCCACTCGCATATCTTTTAGAAACTATCGTCCAACTGAAAACAGAAACTAGAAGTCAAAAGATACTTCAATCAGGACTGTTCCCCCTCAACAACACCGCAAAAATACTCCTATTAAACTAAAAACCTTTAACGTGCTCAACCTTTCCAACATCACATTAATGCTAATTACATAACCTCATGCCAACTCAAGTAGAGATGATTCATAAATTGCCCTACCTATTATACCCATGAGTAAACATTAATGTAGCTATAATATGAAAAATTGTGTAATGCTAAGTTTTGGATAATAGTAATCAGAAATGGTAAGCCAAAGAGTTAGTATAATTTTCGAAAAGTCTATACCTTCCAATCACAATTCATTTCCCCTTGGAGGCTCTTGGTTTATATTTTTCATGAGTTGATTTGTAATTTGTTTTTACCTAAATAAAATATTTATAATATAAGACTTCAAAAAAGATTATTATTTACACCTCTATCTTTTCCGCGGCTGTAAAAGAGAGTGTTTGTGTATCATTTAATTATTAAAAACTAATCACGTAAGGAATAACAGGAACGTATGGGAAGATATTTAGGTCCGAAACATAAGTTATGTCGGCGTTTGGGTTCCTGTATCTGGGGAAGCCCGAAATGCCCGTCGAAAAAGCGTCCGTTCCGTCCGGGTCAACATGGAAGAGACCCAAAAGGAAAACTTTCTGTTTATGCCAGACAATTGTTAGCAAAGCAGAAAATCCGCACACATTATGGTTTAATGGAACGGCAAATGAAGAAGACTTTTCAGGAAGCGAAACGGATTGCTGGAGATACAGGTGTAAATTTAATTCGCCTTTTAGAAAGTCGATTAGATACGGTCATATATCGTTTAGGGTTTGTCCCAACGATTTCATCTGCACGTCAGTTAGTTACACATTGCCATTTTCTTGTGGATGGTAAAAAGGTAAACATTCCTTCATTCATAGTAAAACCAGGCATGAAAATAACTGTCCGTGAAAAAAGCAGAAATATCCCAATGATTGCCACAGGTGCAGAAAATCCGTATCAAGAAATTCCACCTCATTTAGCAAGGGAAGCAAAATCATTTGAAGGACATGTTGTTTCTGTCCCAGCAGAGGAAAATCTACCTTTCCTTGAAGATACTGCTGGTGTCATCGGTTTCTACTCGAGATAATTGTTTTAAGTATAATATGTAAGAAGTATGCGGGTCGATTTTAATTCGGCCCGTTTTTTTGTGAAAACAAAAGTAGAAGGAAAAGGCATACTTTATGAGTATCGAAATTATTGTCGGAGCCAATTGGGGTGATGAGGGCAAGGGACGAATGGTTGATTACTTCGCTCAGGATGCAGATTTTGTGATTCGGTATCAAGGTGGCAACAATGCTGGCCATACAGTAATAAATGAATATGGTGAATTTAAATTGCATCTAATTCCCTCAGGCGTATTCAGTAAAAAAACGATAAATATTCTCGGTCCCGGAATGGTTATCAACTTGCAAAGCCTTGTAGAAGAAATTCAGAGCTTCCAAGAAAAAGGGATTGACCCTCAAATTATGATTTCAGAGCGGGCTACAATCTGTTTCCCGTATCACCAATTAGAAGATGTTTGGGAGGAAG
>JAIWNQ010000285.1 GCA_020216745.1 Candidatus Hydrogenedens sp. | reverse complement strand
AGCGGTTAGGTAAAAACGCATACGGTTCAACACGTCGTGGAATTGCACCCGTTTATGGAGACAGAACAGTTAAAAAAGCAATATTAATGGGCGAACTTCTCTATCCAGAAAAACTTAAATCGCGACTGGAACAGATTGTAAAATGGAAGTTACAAATAGCCCGCGGTGTTTATGGAAAAGAATCACCGTTTACCTTTAACGAAATCTGGGAATGGACTCAAAAATGGGGTGGACTTTTACTGCCATATATCAAAGATACAAATAAAATACTTGAAGATGCAGTCCGTGCAGGAAAGAAAATTCTTTTTGAAGCCCAATTAGGAACTCTGCGTGACCTTTATTTCGGCATATATCCATACACGACATCGTCGTGCACACTTTCAGCCTTTGCACCTATTGGGGGTGGATTGTTCGGTTTCAAACCCGACCGAGTAATCGCTGTGGTAAAAGCCTTTTCAACCTGTGTGGGTGAGGGTCCTTTTGTAACCCTGATGGAACCTGAAGAAGCCGATCAGCTCCGCAAAATAGCAAAAGAATATGGTGCAGCAACAGGGAGACCAAGAACTATTGGACATTTCGATGCTGTTGCTACCCGTTATGGTGTAAAACTTCAAGGAGCAACCGAAGTCGCTCTAACGAAATTAGATAGCCTTACTGGAAGAAAAGTCTTAAAACTTTGTACACACTATCAATTCGAAGATAAAATATTTGAAGATTTTCCAATCAATCCTATCCTTGAACAATCAAAACCGATATACATAGAACTTCCAGGCTGGGATGAAGACATTTCCAAGGTGCGTCGGTTTGAAGACCTTCCTAAAAATGCTCAAAATTATGTAATAGAAATCGAAAAAAGAATCGAATGCCCCATTAAGTATATTTCTGTCGGACCTGAACGGGAAGCATTAATCACTCGATAGACTCAATAACACAAGCGGATATTAGTAATTTGGTACGTGCTAAAAATGGCAATTTCCTTAAAAGAATTTGAAATAATTCACAAACTTGCCCAAGGATTTCATCATACGAACTATATTCAGGTCTCGGGTCCATGGGGAACAGGTAAAAGTGTCATTGCTTACCTATTAAGTTCTGCACTAAATACACCCCTTTTCATTATCGCACCTGATAACCAGTCCGCTGAAGATATTTACGAAGATTTTGTAACACTGAGCTCTGAAGAAACATGTGCCCTTTTCCCTCCATGGGAAACCATGCCAACAGATATTATTGACCCTGCTGAAGATATTGTTTCTGAACGACTCCATTTATTAACACGAATTATCTCTGGCAAACAAAAGCCGAAAATAATCATTTCTACAATTCGTTCTGTATTACAAATAGTTCCACCTGTTCAATCATTAGAACGGCAACGAATTCATTTGCAGACAGAACAGGAGTATAGTCTTGAAGAATTAACACATTTGTTAGTCGCCTCAGGCTACCAACGTGAGGCGTCTGTATCTCAACATGGCGAATTTAGCCGACGCGGTGGAATCCTTGATATTTTCCCTTATGGTCATGAGTTACCAGTACGTCTGGAATTTTTTGCTGATACTATTGAATCCATTCGAGAATTTGACCCAGAAACACAGAAAAGTATTGCCCCCATTGATTTCGTGGATATTATACTTAAAACAGAGAAGGACTTATTGAGAGAAAAAATAACTTTAAAAGAAAAAACATGGATTCTGGACTATCTACCGACTGATACACTAATTGTATGGGATGAACCATTAAATATATTTTCAGAAGGAGAGAAGATAGAAAGTGAATTTACAGAAAACCCATATCTTTTTTCCTTAGAAGAATTGAAAGAAAAATGTAGTACCTTTAAAAACATAGAAATTGCATCACTTTCACTACCCGAAAGGAATGTAGCCCAACGTATTATCATCCCTATGAATTCCGTACAGATGTGGGCTGGCAATTTAAGTCAATTCTGGGAACAATTAAAGCAATGGGACATTGAACATTATCAAGTGCGTCTCTTATGCAACACACCAGCAGAACAATTGCGAATGCATGAGTTGGTTACAGAACAAGGTTACCGATTAGATAAAGACCCCTTTGACCTAAAAATTGAGTTAGGAAAAATTCGTTCTGGCTTCATATATCCAGATGAAAAATTAGTAGTTATCAGTGAAAGAGAATTGTTTGGCAGAAAATATGTTCGCCGAAAAGGTCGATTTTTCCGCAGAGGTAGCCGTATTTATTCATTAACCGACTTAAAACCAGGGGACTTCGTTGTTCATGAAACACACG
The DNA here is from genome assembly GCA_020216745.1 of Candidatus Hydrogenedens sp. Taxonomy (GTDB): domain Bacteria; phylum Hydrogenedentota; class Hydrogenedentia; order Hydrogenedentales; family Hydrogenedentaceae; genus Hydrogenedens. The sequence continues at coordinate 7,735 of JAIWNQ010000285.1, read as the reverse complement.
GAATAGGTAAGTTCGCAGGATTATATCGATTTTCCGATAAACCTGCCGATTACCTATCCATCATCTATCGAGATGGGGATAGACTTTATATCCCAGTCACACAATTAGATCAGATACGAAAATATATTGCTGGTGAAGGTGCTACACCTAATTTAGATAAAATGGGTGGAAAAACATGGAACAAAACGAAAGAAAAAGTCAGAGAGTCTGTCAAACAATTTGCAGAGGAACTACTAAAATTATATGCAAAACGGCATCACTCTAAAGGTTTTGCATTTTCAGCGGATACCCCATGGCAACGGCAAATGGAAGAAGCTTTTGACTATGAAGAGACCCCAGACCAGTATCGTGCCATTGAGGAAGTAAAACGGGATATGGAAGACCCCAAACCGATGGACCGACTTATTTGTGGAGACGTCGGCTTCGGAAAAACAGAGGTGGCTATCCGCGCCAGCTTCAAGGCGGTTATGGATGGTAAGCAGGTTGCGGTGCTTGCACCGACAACAGTATTAGTCCATCAACATTGGCATACCTTTCAAGAACGAATGGCTGGGTTCCCTATCCGCATAGAAGCATTAAGCCGTCTACGGACAACAAAACAGATAAAAGACGTATTAAAAGGTTTAATGACAGGTGAAATAGATATTGTAATCGGCACACATCGACTCCTTTCTAAAGATGTCCAATTTAAAGATCTCGGGCTACTTATTATTGATGAAGAACAAAGATTTGGTGTTCGCCACAAAGAACAACTTAAAAAACTTCGTGAACATGTCGATTCTCTAACTCTCACTGCCACACCTATCCCCAGAACATTACAGTTTTGCCTCTCTGGAATACGAGATATGAGTGTCATTAATACAGCACCTAATGACCGATTACCTATCCATACATGCATTACCCATGCATCTCCTGAGGTCATTAAAGAAGCCATTGAAAGAGAACTGCGACGAGAAGGACAAGTTTACTACTTACACAACCGTGTACAGACAATTGAATACACCGCAAAAAAACTACAACAATGGGTTCCTCATGCACGAATCGGCATCGGTCACGGGCAAATGTCCAAAAATGAGTTGGAACGTATCATGACCGCCTTCATCAACCGAGAAATTGATGTGCTTGTCTGCACAACTATCATTGCTTCAGGTATTGATATACCAAATGTTAATACCATCATTGTTGACCGTGCAGATAGGTTCGGCTTAAGCGAGTTATACCAAATTCGTGGTAGGGTTGGAAGATATAAACACCGTGCCTTTGCCTATCTACTAATACCTTCCGACAAATCACTCACCAAAGAAGCACAAGAACGATTAAAAGCCATTCAAGACTTTTCAGTTTTAGGTTCAGGACTTCAAGTTGCCCTTAAAGATTTAGAAATTCGTGGAGCAGGAGATTTGTTAGGACCTGAACAAAGTGGACATATTAATGCGGTCGGCTTCGATACTTACCGCGAACTAATTGAAGAAGCCATCGCAGAGATGAAGGGACAACCTATCATCCGTAAAAAACTACCCCCTTTAGAAGGGAACATCAATGCTCGCATCCCTGACGATTTCATCACCGATTCATTGCAAAGAATGCAATGGTACCAACGAATTTCATCTGTGCAAACACCAGAAGAATGCCAAGAACTCATCGAAGAACTAAGAGATAGATATGGAGCGATTCCAGAGTGCACGGAGAATCTGATTAATGTCATGAAAGCACGTGTACTTGCTCATGACCTCGGAGTAAAAAGAATTATAGTGAACAAAAAAGTCCTCCATATTATCTTTGATACATACCACCCTATAACACCTATTCGAAAAAAAATCGCTTTAGAAATATTCAAAACCGAAATTAGTACTGGTTGGGAAGAATATCCATATTTAGAAGTAACCACAGATGACAACTTAGAAAACCATTTACACCTGCTCATTTTATATCTGGAAAAATTACATAAAGAAGGGGTTTAATACCTTAAAACAAAAACGGTTTTTTCGCATTTCCAAAGTATCAACTAATCAATCCCCTCACTATTAAAAAGAATTCTGAACATCATTAACCCTATTCGTGAAACGTATATGATTTTCTATAGGGTCAGACCCATGTGTCTACCCTAATGATTAAACGGATATGGCAGGGCGAACACATGGGTTTGCCATACAAATCCATCGTTTCTTCTATTGTATTTATCCTAATATAACAGGTGCTTCTTTCGTTACGCACATTTTATCTGTCACATTTGCCAAGTCTACCCATTTCTATAAGAGGGGACGCTAATGATAGTAGATTTAAGGCTTCTTTATTTATAATTTCTAAATATCAAAATATAGCATAAATTCGTAGGGATGTGGTCTTAGATTTACTGCCTCAACTTCTCGTACACGTTTGTACTCGATCCATGTTTTCAGAACATCTTCTGTAAATACATCTCCTTTGGTCAAGAACTCATGGTCTTTGGACAATGCATTCAGGGCTTCTGCAAGGCTACCTGGGACTTGTGGGATAAGTGCTTTCTCTTCGGGAGGAAGGTCATACAGGTCTTTATCCATAGGTTCACCTGGGTCTATCTTATTCTGAATGCCGTCCAAACCTGCCATCAACAACGCCGCAAACGCCATGTACGGATTGCAAGACGGATCAGGTACCCGAAATTCAATCCGTTTCGCTTTAGGGCTTGGAGAATACATCGGAATGCGACAGCATGCACTGCGATTGCGTGCAGAGTAAGCAATATTCACCGGTGCTTCATATCCCGGAACTAATCGCTTGTAACTATTTGTCGTTGGATTTGTAATAGCAACAAGAGCAGGAGCATGTTTTAGCAATCCACCGATAAACCAGAGTGCTTCCTGACTTAATCCTGCATATTTATTTCCTGCGAAAGTAGGTTTTCCACCTTTCCATAATGAAATATGACAATGCATTCCTGAACCATTATCGCCAAACAAAGGTTTAGGCATAAAGGTCACAGTTTTCCCATTTCTCTTTGCTACATTTTTAATAATGTATTTATACAATGTTAGCTGGTCTGCCATTTGTGTCAATGGTGCATAACGCATATCAATTTCTGCTTGTCCACCTGTGGCTACCTCGTGATGGTGACATTCTACATCAATACCACATTCTAACATTAACGCCACCATTTCGCTTCGTATATTATGCGTAGCATCTGCAGGGGGTATAGGGAAATATCCTTCTTTATATCGTAGTTTATAACCTAAATTTGGTTTCTCATCTCTACCGCTATTCCATATCCCTTCAATGCTATCTATAAAGTAATATCCACTATTAGCGGTTTGATCACAACGTATATCATCAAAAATAAAGAATTCTGCCTCGGGTCCAATATAGCATGTATCTGCAAGTCCTGTAGACATTAAATAATTTTCTGCCTTTTGGGCAATATTCCGTGGGTCACGAGTATACCGTTCCTTCGTAATCGGGTCTAAAATGTTACAATAAATCACTAACGTGGGTATGTCTGAAAACGGGTCAACAAATGCTGTCCGAGGGTCTGGCAAAACGAGCATATCACTCTCATGGATACTTTGCCAACCGCGAATACTGGAGCCATCAAACCCAATACCAGACTCAAAAACTTCCTCATCAATCTGGGAAACGGGAAAAGTGAAATGTTGTTGTAAGCCTGGAAAATCCATAAATCGTAAATCTACAAATTTAATCTGTTTGTCCTTGATTAAATTAATAACATCCTTGGACGTGTAATCTTTATACATATAAATTCTCCTTGTTATTTGTTATGTGTATAATATGCACAAAAAATTTATGTTAAGATACTACAATATCTCCTGTTTCTCCTGTTCGTATTCGTATTGCTTCTTCAACAGGTATAATAAATATCTTGCCATCACCAATCCGTCCTGTCGACACCGACTTAATTATCGTTTTTACAACCGTTTCGACCATATCATCTACAACAACAACCTCTATCTTTATCTTCGGCAAAAATTCCACGACATACTCAGCTCCTCGATATAATTCTTTATGTCCACGTTGCCTACCAAATCCTTTTACCTCGGTCGCTGTTAAACCTTTACATCCAATCTCAGCAAGGGCTTCCTTCACTTCTTCTAACTTAAAAGGTTTGATAATAGCTTCTATCTTCTTCATGGGTTTAACCCCTATTCTTGAGTAATGTTGTTATATGTAAAAATTAAATGTAAATTTATGATTATATCACATTTTTTCATTTACATGTTTTGTAATTGCAAGCAATAAAAATGCCAACCTAATCTTCCTTATTGAAAATCCCATTAAATGCTACAAAACTGGGAAATCGTTAGCAGAATTTATGCAATAACTTTACATAATAAAATTCAAATATTACTCAAATGTAATTATTATAAAGTATAAACTACAAAAATGTAGGTTGCTTCCTTCGAACCACTGAGTTTTTTCTTGATTTTAATCAGGAAAAAGTGATAGTATACTTTTCTTACAACAAATTTGATTAGATTAGAAATATCTACTACTCCTTACTGTTTCTTGTATAACCTTTAAAGGTTTTTATACGTTAAATGAAAGGTAGTGGGTTTTCTTTTCCGTTTTTAAAGGAGGAAATATATATGCCGACATATACTTACGAATGTGTTAAATGTGGTTATCAGTTCGATTATTTTCATTCCATAACTGCATCACCAAAGGTAATCTGTGAGAAATGTAAGGGGAAATGTCAACGATTAATTGGTAACGGTTCCGGGATAATTTTCAAGGGTAGCGGATTTTACGAAACAGACTACAAGAGAAATAACAACCATGGCAATGGACATAAACATAAGAGCACTACATCTGCTGATGGTAATGGTAAATCATCTTCTACCGAATCAAAATCAACCGAAACGAAATCAGCATCTAAAGAGACCGTGTCCAAATAGTTTATCCTAACTAAGTAACTTAAATATTTCGTAATAACAGAGGTGCATTCTTTTAAGAATGCACTACATTTGTTTTATAATACGCAAATTCACCAAAATATAAATACATATCAAGGGAGTTCGTAAGCAAATGACAAATGATGAATTGAGAACGTTGGCAGACACATATTTAATTAACACATACGGCTCAAGGACATTAGCATTAGTCCGTGGACAAGGAACGCATGTTTGGGATGCGGATGGTAAGGAGTATATAGATTTATTTTCAGGTATTGCGGTTTGCAATTTGGGACATTGCCATCCAAAAGTCACAAAAGCAATTGTAGACCAAGCACAAAAATTAATTCATGTATCAAATCTATACAATATTGAACCACAAATATTATTAGCGAAGAAATTAAGTGATTTATGCTTTGCAAAAAAGTGGTTTTTCTGTAATGGTGGTGCTGAAGCAAACGAATCTGCAATAAAAATTGCAAGACGTTACTGGACTGTAAAAGGTTTGTATAAACCAAATATCATTACAGCCGAACAGTCATTTCATGGGAGAACCCTTGCTACTATAACAGCCACAGGACAGCCAAAATATCATAAGGGATTTGAGCCGATGGTGCCTGGGTTTACTTATGTCCCCTATAACGACACTGAAGCGATAGAAAAAGCCTTATCACCTGCGACAGGTGCCATTTTATTAGAACCAATACAGGGTGAAGGTGGAATCCGTATGCCTTCCCCCAATTACCTCAAAGAAGTCCGCGAGATCTGTAATAAACATCAGGTCCTCCTCATTTTCGACGAGGTTCAAACAGGCTTAGGTAGAACTGGTTATATGTTTGCACATCAGGCGTTTGATGTAACACCAGACATTATGACTTTAGCTAAAGGATTAGCGAATGGAGTCCCTATTGGGGCTATGGGTTGCACTGAGGAAATTGCTCAAGGTTTTAGCCCTGGTGCCCACGCCTGTACCTTTGGTGGAAACCCATTAAGTACCGCAACAGCATTGGCTGTGGTTGAAGAACTGAGCAACCCCACGTTCCTTGAAAACGTGCGGGCGTTAGGAAAATGTTTTATTACTGGATTGAGTAAAATAGCGGAGGTACATCGAAAAATCAAAGAAGTTCGAGGTCAAGGATTAATGATAGGCGTTGAATTTGATGAACCCGTCAATCCTTTAATAAATCAGATGTTCTCCCGCGGATTTATATGTGGTTCAGCAGGTCCGAACGTGCTACGATTCTTACCACCTTTGATTGTTGAACAACAAGAGTTAACCCAAGCACTACATGCATTAGAACAATCATTAGGAGAGTTAGGATGGTAAAAGATTTTCTCTCATTACTTGATTTCTCCACTGACGAGATTCATAAGATTTTAAATCTTGCCCATGAGTTGAAAACATTACAGAAAAAAGGATTGCCTCACCGCTGGTTACGAGGGAAAACACAGGCAATGATTTTTGAGAAACCAAGCCTCAGAACAAAACTAACCTTCCAAATAGGTATGTTTCATTTAGGAGGCGAAACTATCGTCATGGATATGAAATTAGGTGAGAGGGAATCCGTTCCAGACGTAGCCAAAAATTTAGAACGTTGGGTTGATTTAATTGTTGCGAGAACTTACAGCCACGATGATTTAGTATGCTTAGCACAAAACGCCAAAATTCCAGTCATTAACGCTCTCAGTGATTTACTTCACCCCTGCCAGATTATGGCAGATATAATGACACTGCAAGAGCATTTCTCACATAAATTAGAAAATATATGTGTGGCTTTTGTCGGTGATGGAAATAATGTTTTTCACTCATGGGCAGAGTCGTTAATACACTTCCCCTTCCGACTTCGATTGGTATGTCCCGAAGGTTATTCAGGCAATCCTGATTTAATCGGCAACGTAAAAAAGAAAATTGAAGACCGTCTCGAAATAACCCACGATGTAGTTAAAGGATTAAAAGACGTTGATGTAGTATACACTGATGTATGGGCAAGTATGGGGCAAGAACATGAGGCTGAACAACGTTCAAAAATATTCGCCCCTTACCAGGTCAATTCGAAACTCATGTCCCGTGCAAAGCCAGGTGCAAAATTTATGCACTGTCTTCCAGCACATCGTGGCATGGAAGTTACTTCTGAAGTCATTGACAGTCCTGAATCAATAGTATATGACCAAGCAGAAAACAGACTCCATGTTCAGAAAGCTATAATGGTTACATTATTAGGCTATAATCCTCATTAAATACAAAAAAACATCTATCAGGGAGTTTTTTATTATGGAAAAACAACCAAAACGTATTGTCTTAGCTTATTCTGGCGGACTGGATACATCCGTCATTTTAAGATGGCTCATCGAAACTTTTAATGCAGAGGTCATCGCATATATCGCAGATATTGGGCAAGGAGAGGAATTGGAATTAGCACGTAAAAAGGCGTTAGCTACTGGTGCGGTTGATGCCGTTGTAAAAGACTTAAAACGTGAATTTGTAAAGGATTACGTCTTCAAAGCGATGCGTGCGAATGCCATTTATGAAGGTTCTTACCTGTTAGGAACCAGTATTGCACGACCCCTTATTGCAAAAGGACAAATAGAAGTTTACCGTGATAAATCTGCCGATGCAGTCGCACATGGTGCCACTGGCAAAGGAAATGACCAAGTCCGATTTGAACTGACGTATATGGCATTTGAGCCAAACATTCACATCATCGCTCCATGGCGAGACCCACGTTGGACATTAAACAGCCGTGAAAAAATGATCGCTTACGCTGAGAAACACGGCATCCCAGTGCCTGTATCGAAAAGTAAGCCTTATTCCTCAGACCGCAACTTACTTCATATCTCCTTCGAAGGAGGAA